>NZ_JAUBQX010000014.1:24812-119584 GCF_036701505.1 Microcoleus sp. Pol11C2 | reverse complement strand
TCAGCTCCACCCCTGACTTACATTTAATTCGACTTTTTTATGCTCCTGGCCCCACGTAAGCTTGTAGTCTCGTTCCAAAAACTGTCCGGAGTATTGCCCAAAAGCAGCGCATTTTATCATACTTTTGTATATATACTTGCAAAATCGGGATGCTCCCACACTGATTGCAGTCATCGATTGTTATTTTATTCCAAAAAGTGGCAAAAAAACTGAAGGAAAAGCTAGTTTTTATAATGGTGTAGCTGGCAAACCTGAAGAGGGATTAGAAATTTCTGTAATTGCTGTTGTCGAAGTTAAAACTCATTTGTCTTATAGTCTCAGTGTACAACTTGACGAAGTGGCGTCCTCCAACAGAACTACCGAAACATCCCCTAACTGCCAAGGCGAAAAAAAACTCAAAAAAACGGGGCAAAAAAATAGCTCCAGAAAGCTAAATGCCTGAGACAACAAAAGTTGATGACTATGCTCAACATTTAATAAAGACTCGTTCCCTGTTGCCAGATTCTGTCCGTTACTTGGTCGCTGATGGTTATTATTACCGCTTTAAATTCTGGAATGCTGTACGTGATGCAGATTTAAATTTGATTAGTAAATTAAGAGTTGATGCCAACTTGAATTACATTTATACAGGTGAAAAAAATCAACGGGGCGCTCAGGAGAAAATATGATGGTAAGGTTGACTGCAATAATTTGACAAATTTAACTTTCATCAAATAACTTAAGCCGGGAGTCAAGCTTTATTCATTAGTAGTATGGAGTTGTTGTTTAAAATGTAAAATACGTTGAGCCTGTCTGTCTGAACTTCAACCCAACGGTAAAATAAAAAATATTTTATTGTTTAGTACGGATATTAATCTCCCACCCCAGCAAATACTTGAGTATTATCAGGCTCGTTTTCAGATTGAGTTTATTTTTCGTGAGGCCAAACAATTTACGGGTTTATCTGATTCTCAATGTCGTAGTAGTCAACGGCTTGATTTTCATTTTAATGCCAGTCTAATTGCTTTAAATGTAGCCAAATATGAAGCCTATAATTGTCACTTGTCTCCGGCTCCCTTCGTGTTTTCAATGGTCTCTTATAAACGCTTGGAATTAAATAGACATCTACTTTACACCTTTATTCACAAGTTAGATTTAGACCCTAACTTAATTTTAAATCACCCTAACCTCCCCTCCGTCCTATCCTATGGTACTCTCGCTGCTTAAAAACTGTCCGAAGTATTGATTTAAAGGCACAACAGCTTATCACTGACGGCTATTGTGTGTATCGCTTGTTTAAGCGATGAGTGTGACCAGAAGAGGGAGCAAAACAGGGATGACTAGAGTTTAAGGAGAAAATTGTCGTCTACGGCACTATCTGGCTCGACTTCACCGCAAGACTTTGTGTTATTCCAAGTCCGTTGACATGTTGTACAAGTCAGTACGCTTGCTGATTTACTATCTTAAACACGAGCCGATTCCTCTGTTCTCTTAATCATTCACCTTTGTGCAACACCAAGGAAGTTACTTGCCAAAAAATCTCTCATGTACCGATTCACTAACTGCGGCTGTTCCTGCTGCACCCAGTGGCTGCAATTAGGAATGTAATGAATCTGAAAATCCCGGACGTAATCTGCGGTTCCATAGGTTAACTCTTTGCCGAGGGCGGCATCATTTTCTCCCCAAATCATCAGCGTCGGAACTTCCAGAACCCTCCAATTCTGGCGATCGAGAAATCCGCGAGCAATATTGCGGTAATAATTGATAGTAGCAGTCAGAGCGCCCCGTTTGGCAGCCGCATCTTTGTAAGCTTCGATATCTGAGGGGCTAAAGGTGCTTTTGTTAACTGCCATACCTTCCAAAGCAGCCGAAATTGCCTGATAGTCGCCCAACTGAATTAACAACTCCGGCAAAACTGGCAACTGAAACAAAAAGATGTACCAACTTCTCAGCAATTGTTGGGGAGTGCGTAACCCTTCAGCAAACTTTGCCGGATGTGGTAGATTCATCACAATTAATTTATCTACCATTTGGGGATAAGCATAAGCAAAATTCCAGGCGATCGCACCTCCCCAGTCGTGACCAACTAAGACGCAACTTTCGTATCCCAAACCCTGAATAATGTCTTTGACATCTTTCACAAACTCTGCCATCACGTAAGCAGATTGATCGTGAGGTTTGTCGCTGTCGTTGTAACCCCTGAGATCTACAGCGACTACTTTATAATCTGATGCAAATTCTGGGATTTGATGTCGCCAAGAATACCAAAATTCAGGAAATCCGTGCAGCATCAGCATCAGCGGCCCAGAACCTTGAGTGACACAGTGCAGTTTGATGCCGTTCGTAGGGATAAATTCGTGTTTCCAAGCAGCTTCTAGCACAGACATATTTGATGCTTCCTCTAGCTATCGAGATAGCCTAGCAGTTACTCTCTTTAAGAGGAACCAACTTTAGGCATATCTAGCAATTCTCCCAGCACTTGTAAACCCTTCCTTTTCTCTTCATTTGTGGAACAGGCGTCCCGCTGGTGGTTCTTCGCGCAAAAAAGCCGTAGCTTGGGGGGCCCGACGCGATCGCCCGTTGCCCAAAAAGATTGCTATCTCTGTCCAAATAATAGTATAATGTTGCTGGCATCCAGACAACTGTTAAGCCAAAAATTACTCATTTTTGAAGGCGCGAAAATCCCGAAGCGCAACATTTTGAGGTCTTGTGATGGTGCCAGTTCAATAATTTAAATCAGGCGAGTGTACTAGGAATTAAAGGAGTTAATACTATGTCGGGCGATCGCCTGCAAAACATTGTTAACCGCTTGACAGATCGTCTAAAGCGCGACGTATTAGTTGAAAAATCCCTCTACGACATTCGAGAAATTTTGCAGAGCGATCGCGCGGTGCTTTATCATTTTTACACGCAATGGCAAGGCCGAGTGACTTACGAGATGTTGAGTGCGATCGAACTCTCAATCTTGGGTTCAACGGGGCCAGATGAGTGTTTTAACGGCGACCACGCTGCTTTGTACGAAGCCGGCAGAGTTAGAGCAATTACAGATATTGAAGTAGAACCAATTCACCAATGCCACCGAGATTTTCTGCGTAGCCTGAAAGTTCGCGCCAATTTAGTTGTGCCAATTTTAACGAACAAAGGACTGTGGGGGCTGTTAATTGCTCATCAGTGCAGCGGGCCCCGCACTTGGTCGCGATCCGACATTGAATTCATGCAGCAACAAGCACAAAATATGGCAATATCTCCGACAATTCAAGATAGTTAATATCGCATCTACTATTAGTACATAATATACCAGGATTTCACCCTCGAATTACTGTAATCTATCGCCCCCTTGGAGTAGTATGAATCTCAGTGTTCAACCGTTTTCGAGTTCGGGTGCATTCTCTCGGCGATCGCATATTACCAAGCAACCAGAATCCTGTCCCAATCGATCCCGATATTCATCTAACTGTTTCACACTTTTGTCTCTAGGAATATTTGGTGGCAAGGATTTTTCGGATGCTGGGGGAGCGAAACCCAAGAATGATATCTTGAGGAGACACGCCACGTTGAATCAGTTCTCGATCGATGTAGATTTCCGTACTGTTGTGTTGAATCCAGATTTTATTTTCGATGATATCGAGCTGCATGGCACACCCATAGATGCGATATTCGTCGCGCCATTCGTTGTGCATAACGAGGTATCGATCGCGGGCGATATCGAAGATTAGCTGAGCATTTGCGTCATTTTTAGAAAAGTCTTCGAGAAAGTCACAAACAATTTTGCGGTATTCGTTTAGTCTATCCATTGGTCGATCGCCTCACGAATTGGATTGTAAATAATTAGTCGAATTTCATAACGTTCGATGACAGTTTTTGCGGGTTCAAATCTGAGAAACATTTGGTAGGTATCGGTGGGCACTGCCAGATACAGTATAAGTTCTGGTTCGCTAAGACTTCGAGGGCAATGCGATAGTTGAGGAATTGACCGAGGGCGGTGTGGAATTCAGAAATGGTGGAGCCACCTGCGAAACTTTGCGCCGTGAATTGATAAAGCCTTTGTCAAGGATGCTGAGCTTCAAAATACGGGCTAACGAGCGCTGTCATAAAACTTCAATCCAGCATCTTAAATACTCTTAAACGACGATATTATTAGTATTAATCATTTGAAAGCACTGAAATGTTAGACCCAGCCCCCAAACTGTAAAGATTAAAAGCTAGAGGCACTGTACAACTCCCAGGAAAAACTCTGCCCCTCATGCAAATTTCAAAGCCTTTTCTAATCCCAGGACATCACCGATGTTTTATCCTTAATCATCTTGGCATCACACTTTGGGCAAGGATGTTTACTAGGCCAGGGATAGAGCCGCGATCCTTGACATTTAGGACAAATATTGAGGCTCTTATCATAGTTAGGATCGCCAGTCGGGCCATCTTTGCCATCGCCCCCAATCAGAACGTCAACTACTGCTTCACAATCTTCACAGGTCATTGTTCTAACAACAGCGATCATTCCAACGTCCCAACAACCAGAAACCCATTTTGCTATGTACCCACAACCAGGACATACAAAGTTAAATTTTGCACCCATTGTTTTCCTTGATGAAGCTTGGCTAATTTGTACCAGTATACCTCTGTCCCAGAGCCGATCGGATTGCAGAGCAGAACTCTCTGACGACTAAGCAGACTAACTTGTAATAGTATTTTAATTGTAGGGTGCGTCAGGTGAGTTTCTTAAACGATTATTTAAGGTTTAAATATCTGACGCACCTTACTAATTATGAGAATTGCGTAATTCCTGTTAGTATTAACTAACGGCTAAAGCCTCCCCCAAAGGATGCTGCTGCAAAACAGCTTGCAAATACTTCCCAGTATAAGACCTCTGATTTGCCGCCACATCCTCCGGCGTCCCCGCCACAATAATTTCGCCCCCCTTATCTCCCCCTTCAGGGCCTAAATCGATCGCCCAATCGCAGCACCGAATCACATCTAAATTGTGTTCGATTACCAAAATTGAATTACCCTTATCTACCAATCGTTGCAGCACATTTAACAAATGGTGAACATCATAAAATGACAAACCAGTCGTCGGTTCGTCGATCAAATAAAGCGTCTTCCCAGTAGCGCGGCGCGACAGTTCCGTTGCCAATTTGACGCGCTGCGCTTCGCCCCCAGAAAGCGTCGGCGCCGGCTGTCCCAACTGAATGTAACCCAAACCAACATCAACCAAAGTTTGCAGTCTGGCGCCCGCCCTGGGAATATTTTTAAACATTTCCAAAGATTCCTCTACGGTCATGTTCAAAACATCAGAAATAGACTTGCCTTTGTACTTAACTTGCAGCGTTTCCCGGTTGTACCGTGCACCCTTGCAAACCTCACACTGCACGTAAACATCGGGCAGAAAATTCATCGAAATCACGTTCACGCCTTGGCCGCCGCAAGCTTCGCACCTTCCCCCTTTGACGTTAAAAGAAAACTGCCCCGCTTTGTAACCTCTTGCCTTCGCTTCAATGCTTTCGGCAAACAAATCCCGAATCACGTCAAAGACTCCCGTGTAAGTAGCGGGATTAGAGCGCGGAGTACGACCGATGGGAGATTGGTCAATTACAATTACCTTATCAACCACATCCTCTAGAGAGCGTTCCCCTTTCGTTTTGAGGGCGTCCATATCGGGTGGTAAAGGCACTTTTTTGGTGATATAGTGTTGCAGCGACGGATACAGCAATTCATTGATTAAAGTTGATTTTCCAGAACCCGAAACCCCCGTCACGCAGACGAGTTTTCCCAGGGGAATTTCCACATCAATATTTTTTAAATTGTTGCGCCTCGCATTGGTTATTGAAAGAGCTTTGCCGTTGCCTTTTCTCCTTTCATTAGGGGTTTCAATTACTCGCTTTCCCGACAAATAAGCACCCGTCAAAGATTCCTCTGCCGTCAGCAAATTTTCTAAACTTCCTTGCGATATAATTTTGCCACCGTGAACGCCGGCGCCGGGCCCGATATCGACAATGTGGTCGGCCGCCCGCATGGTTTCTTCATCGTGTTCTACGACAATCAAAGTATTGCCTAAATCGCGTAATTTTGTTAAGGTTTGCAGTAGGCGAAAATTGTCTCTTTGGTGGAGTCCGATGCTGGGTTCGTCCAAAACGTAGAGAACACCCGTCAAACCAGAACCGATTTGAGTCGCTAGCCGAATTCGCTGGGCTTCTCCGCCAGAAAGCGTCATTGCTGCGCGGTCTAAAGTCAGGTAATCTAACCCGACATCGAGCAAAAATTGCAGCCTTGCTTTGATTTCTCTCAGGGCTAAATCGGATATTTGGAATTGCCGATCGCTCAATCCCAAATTATTTACTCGTTCGCGACATTCGCGAATCGAAATACTGGTTAAATCTACAATTCCGTACTGTCCCAACCGCACCGAAAGCGCTTCGGGTTTCAAGCGTTTGCCGTGACAAACCTCGCAAGAGCGATCGACCCGATACTGTTCCAACTTCTGCTTGATCAGATCGGAACCTGTATCGTCGTACTGGCGCTGCAACATGGAAATTACGCCATTAAAATCTCTCCTAAAATCAGTGCTGCCGTCCCGCTTTTTACTTTCTGCGCTGCGCTTTTGCTCATTGCCGTACAAAATCACCCGCTGGTGTTCGGGCTTTAATCGATACCAAGGAGTGTCGATATCAAACCCGCAACTATCAGCAATACTGCAAAGCAAAGAGAGATAATAAGAATTGTCTTTGTCTGACCAAGGCGCGATCGCACAATAAAGAGGCGCTTTCTCGTCGGGAACTACCAACTCCGGCGCAAAAGCCCGCAAACTCCCCAAACCGTGACAGTTTTGGCACGCGCCGTAGGGCGAATTAAACGAAAATAACCGAGGGGAAAGTTCCTCCATTACCGCGCCGTGTTCGGGACAAGCAAAGTTTTCGGAAAATACGATCGGCCCCTGTGGTTGGGAATTTTCTTCTGTCGGTAACTCTTCAATAATCGCAATCCCCTCAGAATGGCGCAAACAAGTTGCCAGAGAATCAACTAAACGTTCTTCTAAACCGGGTTTTTTAATTAACCGATCGACAACTATCTCGATATTGTGCGTATGATTTTTATCTAATTCGATATTTTCCGAAAGTTCTAAAATTTCTCCGTTAACTTTGACGCGAATAAATCCTTCCGCAGCTAAACTCGACAATAATTTGCGGTGAGTGCCTTTTTTTCCGCGTACAACTGGTGCCAGAAGGTGAAAGCGAGTACCGTCTGGAAGTGCCATGACTCGATCGCACATTTCATCAATTGTCTGCGGCGCAATGCAGCGATCGCAAATCGGACAGTGTGGTTCGCCAGCTCTGCCGTAGAGTAATCTGAGATAATCGTAAATTTCTGTAACAGTGCCAACAGTCGATCGCGGGTTATGAGAAGTTGACTTTTGGTCGATCGAAATAGCCGGACTCAACCCCTCAATCGCGTCCACATCCGGTTTGTCCAACTGTCCCAAAAACTGGCGCGCGTAGGCGCTGAGAGACTCCACGTAGCGGCGCTGTCCCTCGGCAAAAATTGTATCGAAAGCGAGGGAAGACTTGCCAGAACCGGAGACACCAGTAAAAACGATCAGTCGATCGCGCGGCAGTTCCAGATCGATATTTTTCAGGTTGTGCTGTCTCGCACCGCGAACCCGAATCGTATTTTGGTTGTGAGAGTGAGAATTCGTCACATTATGCCCGTTGCGGGATGCACTTGGCTGGCTGTTTGAGGTTTTGGCGCGTTGGGACATGAGAGTAGTGCAAAACAGTGCTTAACCATCTTAGCGCTGCCGATCGAATAGCTGGCATCCAAACTCAAGAATATCAAAGAATTGTCAAATAAGTTTCCGTCGGCCCGTCGGGCAAAACCTTCAAACTTTGACGCTTCAAATCCACTTCAATTCCCAGCGCTTCCATCGGAATCACGCCTAAAAGTGGCGTTTTCCCCTCGGACAATTCCAAACACTCAAAAGTCCCTTCGCGCCCGCACAGCGAAATCGAAGCAGCCCCAAAAATCCTCGCCTCACTAATGCCCGTGGCTGTTTCCACAACTACTTGCTTGAGGATTTTCAAACCCAGTCTGGCAATGACATCTTTAGGTAAACACAAAGTAGTGGCGCCCGTCTCCACCCAAACATTTTCTACAGTAACAGACCTGACTTGCTCGATTGGAATCAGACCATCTTCGGCTTTAGCTTCATCAATCCAATTCGTAATTACTACGGTTGCGATCACTTTTTCCCTTGGGGTTTCCGTAGTTGGTTAAATTACGTTCAAATTATCATAAATTGCTACTTTAATTATAGCACATATTTCCACAGATTGTCGAACCAGGCACTCCCCATCCTGCACCGCCCACCGGACGAACATCTCTGGCTAAATCATCCAATTATTATTGCACGCCAATAAACTTGTGAGTTTGCAAAGATAGCCTGTAACTAGAATTTTGTTTCAGCAATTCCAAAATAAGGGGAATTGCTGATTTTTGGGAGTTCCATTCTGGTTGCAAAAAAACCGGAATATTCACATTATTTTCCAAATGCTTGTGATAAACTTCAACTTCTTCGCCAGTGCTAATCACTAACTTAATTTCATTGGCTCTAGTCCAAAAAAGCTCTTGCACCGGATATTTAGGATTGACGTGTTCCTTCGGAGAAAGAGTAATCCAAGCCTGCGGGGAAACATCCTGCCAGCAAGCGCCCGAAGTTTCAATACTCACCTGCTTGTCAGCTTCTAACAAAGCTTCAACTAACTCAGGCAAATCGCGGTGAATGAAAGGTTCGCCGCCAGTAATTACCACTCTCGGAGACTGCAATTGAGCGAGCAATTGTGCGATCGACTGCGGTACAGACGGCAAACCTTTGCCCCCATTTGCGTAACCCGTGTCGCACCAAGGACACCGCACAGGACAACCGGCCAATCTGATAAAATCAACTAAAGTCCCCGTCCAGTAACCTTCGCCTTGAACAGTACACTGAAAAGTTTCGTGAATTGGTAATTTAAGTTGTAAATTAGACACCCGAAGTTACGCCTCAAATCAAAAAATTACGTTGTTTAAATATAATATTCTTAAATTGTTATTCCTTCGCGGTTTGCAGCAAATAAAAACAGTCCTGAACGCATAAACGGGGTTTCTGAAAAAAAAATATCCGTTTTATCCCAGAAGCTTGACTCAGAAATCCGGTTTCTTCATAGCTTTTGCATAAGTCCTTACCAGAAAGAATTGGTTTAAAGCCCAAAGCCCGATCGCCCTTGAGAAATTAAAAGAAGACTATTCATTACTCCAATCCTCTTTCTTCCAGGTAGAGGTCGCCCCGCGTGCGGTCAACTGTCAACTGTCAACTGTCAACTGAAAAATCCACCACAAACCGCAAATAACTCTTTAATTATCCTGTTCAGGTTCCATCATAGTAGCCCAGCGGCGTTTCAATGCCAAAGTCAGCCCGTCAGCAATGGGGACAACACTGAGAGTAACTCTGGGATCGTTACGCAATTTGTCGTTAAAAGTACGAATGGCGGTGGTACTTTCGTCTTGTACTTGAGGGTCAGCTACTCGTCCTGACCACAGAACATTGTCAATTACAATTAAACCCCCATTGCGTACAAGTTGGAGCGATCGCTCAAAATAAGCCTCATAATTTTCTTTATCGGCGTCGATGAAGGCAAAATCAAAGGTTCCAGCTTGTCCCTCGGCTATTAGTTTGTCGAGAGTATTTATTGCTGGGCCCAACTGCAAAGAAATCTTATTAGCAACGCCCGCAGCTTCCCAATAGCGTCGTGCGATCGCAGTATATTCCTCGCTGACATCGCAAGCAATAATCTGACCGTTTGAAGGCAGCGCCAAAGCTACGCACAGCGAGCTATAACCAGTAAAAACGCCAATTTCTAAGGTTTTGGTCGCTCCCATAAGCTGCACCATTAGCTCCATAAACTGACCTTGTTCGGGAGCAATCTGCATCATACCCATAGGATGTTTAGCAGTTTCTTCCCGTAGTGAAGCGAGAATATCTGGCTCCCGCAGAGAAATAGATAACAGATAATCGTAAAGTTGATTTTCTAAGCCAAGTGTTGAGTTCGCCATCGGTTTGTCCTTGCTGCTCACTTTTGATTTTAGATTGTAGACGCGCTGTTAATGGAAATCGGAGACTGTAGAGTTAATTTTGGCACCTATTTCGCTGGGGCTGATGACAGGTTGCAGTAGCAGTGTCTCGGTTACACAGAGGCAACTTGCAAAACGCGCGCTCTACTTGCAAATCAGTTTATCTCAGCCACAGGTGATTTAGCACCTCTGGAAAATAAAAATGGATAGAAGGGAGCGTTTTGAGATTGCTGGGTTGCTAGCAGCGTGTAACGCCGTTAGTGATAGCAGTTCAAAAAATGAATGCAACTCTACACAAGCTGCAAAATCATACATAATAAGCTATTTCCCATCTCAAATTTCAAATAAATCTCAAATGATATGAGTCGGTGAAAAAGTGACTTCATCCCGATCGCGAAGTAGACGAACTGCGAAAAACATAAGTATGTCATTGCCAGTTCAATGAAGCAATCCCAGAGGTTGTGATTCGTTTACATTTTGTTACATTGTCAAGTTTTTGTGTGTCGCTCTACTCAATCGCCAATGAGTAATTATTGAGGACTTACGCACTCCCAAACCAGCAAACCGTTTCCTTTAACTATTATGGATTATGGATGGGTTCAAGCCCGTGTATGTTCCTGGAACAAACCCGGCGTCTGGAAACCCTTGTCTCCCGAAGTATTACTAATAATTAATAAACTGGGTTCAATAGGACGATTTCTTAACTGTCACACCTTATGAATCCATACCTAAACAACCTACCCCAAATCTCAATTACGTTCCACGATAGAGGTATAGCAAGTATTTGTGGGAAAAAACAGGTTGATCGCAACCCTTGGCCTGCATTGTTACTCATAACTAATGAACCGGGATTAATAGGACGCTCACTTAACTGTCACAGTTTATTACTCCAGACCTAAAGCACCTACCCACAATCAAAACAACATTTCGCAAGGGCGATCGCCATGTCTTACACTTTCGCAGGTTTTGGTGCCGTCACAGGTATATTTTTGCTGCTATTTTTTGCCATTCTGCAATGGCTGCACATCCCCGCCGGCAGCTTCATCGATTGGGTAATTGCCATTGCTAGTTTTGAATGGCTGTTGTTGATAGTTACAGTTCCCTGGAATATCCATTTTGAAGCTAAAGAAGTTTTAGCGCAAGCCGCAGAATCGACTAAAAAAAACATTGCTGTCGATCTGGAACAACTCCAATACGTTACTGTATTAGTTAGCCGATCGCTCTTTGCGGCGATCGCACTTCACCTGTTTAGCGCGATCGCGCTTTATGCCCTAGCCGCCGCCGGAATTAGTGCTGTTGGCTATCTCAGTTCCGGTGCTGCACTGCTGTTAACTGTACTGCGTCCAGCTATCCGAGGTTATCAGTATTTAGCCCAGCGGCTGACAACTATCCGCAGCCAATTTTTGTACCCCCGCGAAGATATTGTCGAACTCCGCAGCCGCTTTGCAGGGTTAGAATCTACAGTTAGAAATTTGACCGATCAATTAAATTCAGACGATCCGAATTCGTGGGCGGCTGTCCAAAATCGGGAACGGGCAGCTATCAGAAGAGAATTAACTACTGTATCCGCATCTCTACAATCTTTGCAAGCGACAAATCAGGCAGAACACACTAAACTCGCAAGAGATGCAGAAAGTGCGATCGCCCAACTCACCGATGACGGACAATTTCTCAACCACGTCCGCGAAATCATCCGCTTCTTTAAAGAATCGTAAAGTCAGTTGACAGTTGACAGTTGACAGTTGACAGTTCATAGTTGACTGTTGACTGTTGTTTGTTGTCATTAGTTACCAATGCGCGATGCCCGATGCCCGATGCCCAATTCCCAATGCCCTATCTTTAGATAGATGCCAAATAGCCACAGATAGTAAGAATTTAAATAAAAACAGAATTTTATCAGTCTTCAGGAAGACTCAATCAAGCTATTTTCCCTAGCAGCAATTTTTCGCAAACTATAACCAAAGATAGTTTGTGAATGAGCTAGCTTTGACCTAATATTTAAACATAGCGCAAAGACCTTTTTGAAAATATAACTCAGGAATAAATCATGACTAATCGTCAACCAATACCCCCCAAAGAAGAAGTTAGCAAATCAACACCGGCCGACGAACAAATCGAAGCCAATATGGAAGCCCCCCACTACGACAGGGGCATTACTCCTGCGGAGACAGCAGCACGGCAAGAACGGGAAGGCGCTAATTTCATGCACACCACCAACGAAGGGAAGCAGAAAAGTGCAAAAACTGATGACCAAACCGATAACGAAAGCATTCACACCACCGATGGTTATACAGTAGACAAAGAAGGTCTGGTTAACAATTACGCGATCGAACCGGAAATGTACATCAACGAACCGGGCGATTTGAGAGAAAAAGAGGAAGCTGAAGCCGCAGAACGCGCTCGAATTCTCGCAGAAGTCAAAGATAAAAAAGGCGAGGAAGGAAAACTGACAATGGATGCAGATACTCGCGGTAAAGGCCCGGGCATTATCTAGATTGTGTGGTTGGTAGTTGCGTTTCAGCGCGCGAAATTGCAACTGCAAACCCAAGGGGCGGGTTTTTATAGTTCCGGCAGTTATTGCTCGATATTTCCGGTACAACCCGCCCGTGTTGTGTTTTGCACATCGGTTTTTTTTTGAGTTGAGAAGTTACATCGTAAATCTCTCACTTACCGTATCAATCGGCAAGCTTTCACACCCAGCTCAAAAAAGCCTTAAAATTCCTCAAGCTTTAACATTTTCTCTCAGCCAATTAAACTTAGCCTCAGCTAGCGCCAAATTTTCCAGGACGTTAGGATTGATATCCTCTCGTTCAAATTCGGGTTGATCTAATTCAATATTGCGACCGTATTCTATATGTCTGATCGTACCGCGCATCCTGTCTGCCAGACACAGTGAAATTCCATAATAAAACCGGGAAGCAAAGCCCATATCGTTTTGAAGTTTGATTACTAACTGCCGCCTAGGAATTGCCAGCAAGTGAGTTTCTTCGATCGCCTTCACCGTTGCCAAAGGAGGGCGAGCGTCAATGAAAGAGACTTCTCCCACCAGTTCTCCGCTGGCTATTTTAGCGAGTTCTCTAGTCCGCTCAGCCTCGATCAAAACGCTCAAACTGCCATTCAAAACAATGTATAGCGCATCGATCTGTCTCCCTTCATGGATCAAAATCCCGCCCGGATCGAGAACTTCCTTTTTGCCTTTATGGACGATCCAGTTGATATCGTCATTATTTAACTGGCTCAAAATAAAAAGTGCTTTTTTCCTGCTGCTGTCGGCCATAAGTTTTAGCTCTCGATCCCTTCTTCTTTCATATATAATTTAGATGGCGCGCGGTCGCAACTTCTGCCGAAGCAGTCCTCGCTCAATACAGTTTTTTTTATCCTGCCTAACTTCTTTGCAAAACCCATCTCAGGCAGGCTTTGCCCGTAGCAGATGAATCAGGCTGAATGATAATCTCTCAATACTAGCATTTGTTAAACAATCTTCTTTAACTCGATCGACCTCAAAAAACTCGTGTAAAATTCGCGTCTCAAAACCAATTGGGTTCACCCGCCCAGCTTTGCTGCGGGATGGGGCGCGGTAGACAATACTCCGCGCCCAGTCTTGCTCACTAAATCGATCGCAAATCAGGATAGCCGGCCAACATATCGTCAGCAGTCAGAGTGTCCCCGTTGGCTTGAGGAGTCCACAGCACCTCAACCGCCAGCAACTGCTCGCTCGATACTCCCCCAATCTGGCGCAAAGCTTGGCGCAAATCTTCAGAATTTTTCACGGCTGGCAATTGCAATTTACCTTGAGTACCGACAATCACCGTCACCACAATATATTCCCCGGGATCAGAATTCAAATCAGAAGCAACCAGCGCCCCCTTTTCCTGCAAACCAGGCAGGATCTTGCTGCTCCCTGCTTGTCGGAGCTGGTTGTTATAATTCGAGAGCGTTTCTTCAGTAAATTTGCTGCGTTCTGCCAAAGAAAATTGATTAAACTTAGCTTCGGCTGCTTCCAAGCGAGTTTGCACAGATTCAGCGCCCGCGTAAGACCAGTATTCAGGATGGCGCAGCAGCGCCAGAGTAGATTCTTGCAGCACTTGAGCGCGGCCTGCTGCGGTATCGGTATCCGCTTTTAGCGCTAGGGCGTCGAGTTCGGCTTGCAAACCGCGGGCCTCTGCTAGCAAACCGACTTGCAAGCGGGCGACAGATACTGTAGTGGTGGGGGCGCTGTTGCCGAGTTCGTCAGTTCCGCCCCCGGCGCGGCGGAAGCTTTGGACGAGGAAATTAGCGATCGAGATAAAAATCAAAATCGAGAACAGGCCGCCAAACCCGCCCCCAAAGCCAAAAAACGGCAGCAAGAACGGGAAACCGAAACCGCCGCCAAAGCCGCCGCCCGGGTAGTAACCTCCTCCCGACGGCGCGTAAGTGCGACTCGGGGATGAGTAACTGCGGGCTGGAGCACTAAAAGATCCGCCGCCGATGCGTCCTCCGCTGCGGGCAGCCAGAGCTCCATCAGCGTTACCGAGGGCGAGCGTCAGTACCAGACCGATCGCGAATAGTGGTTTCAAAAGGGGTTTCATCTTTGAAATTAGTTGCTTGTACATAAGACCGTTACTATTCGATACATTTATAATTTACAGTTTATTCTCGCTTCTGGGCAGCCTGGTTACAGGTGTGAAGCCAGCGAGATATCCGTACTAACCGATCCCACAAGCAGCATTAGGGCTGAGTCTGGGAACGGCAAAGGCGAGAAACGACTGCCATTCCTGACTACCCACAATGGACATCCAGGCTTTCACAGAACTTTACTTAAGTACAGGGCGATCGGCCAACAATAAGCTCTAGACTTTTAAAGAAGCGCCACGAGTCCTAGAAAACAGGGCTTTATCTACCGTAAAAAAAACATTATGTTTCCAACTCACCGCCCCCGCCGCCTCCGCAACCATCCCCAACTCCGCCGGATGGTACGCGAAAATATCTTGACAACCAGCGATTTAATTTACCCCTTATTTGCCGTACCGGGGGAAGCTTTTGCTAAAGAAGTCACATCGATGCCCGGAGTTTACCAGCTATCGGTAGACAAAATAGTAGAAGAAGCAAAAGAAGTCTACGACCTCGGCATTCCCGCGATTATTTTATTCGGGATTCCCGCAGATAAAGACACAGACGCGACAGGTGCTTGGCACGACTGCGGCATCGTCCAACAAGCGACGGAAGCCGTTAAAAAAGCCGTACCAGATTTAATCGTCATCGTCGATACTTGTCTGTGCGAATATACCAGTCACGGTCACTGCGGCTATTTGGAAGTCGGAGATTTAAGCGGCCGCGTCTTGAACGATCCCACACTAGAATTGCTGAAGAAAACCGCAATTGCTCAAGCTAAAGCTGGTGCAGATATTATCGCGCCTTCGGGAATGATGGACGGTTTTGTCGGAGCAATTCGCCAAGGATTGGACTCCGCTGGATTTGAAGATATTCCCATCATGTCTTACGCGGCAAAATACGCCTCAGCTTATTATGGCCCGTTCCGAGATGCGGCCGATTCTGCTCCGCAATTTGGCGATCGGCGCACCTATCAAATGGACCCCGGAAATGGCCGCGAAGCTCTTAAAGAAATTGCTCTCGACATTGCCGAAGGCGCAGATATGCTCATGGTTAAACCCGCTTTAGCTTACATGGACATCATCTGGCGCGTGAAAGAAGCAACTAACCTGCCAGTTGCTGCTTACAACGTTTCTGGAGAATATGCGATGGTGAAAGCCGCCGCCCTCAACGGTTGGATAGATGAAGAAAGAGTAGTGATGGAAACTTTGACAGGATTCAAGCGTGCTGGTACTGATTTGATTTTGACTTATCACGCCAAAGACGCCGCCCGCTGGCTGCAAAACTAGATTCACTCGATTTTAGATTAGACGTTAGAGAATTGACTCCACAGCACAATCTTCGGGTGTTCCCGTGGAGTCAACACCTCTCTCGATCGATAGATGATTTTTGAGCCATTACGGCATATATTGATTTCTCACTTACACATCAAGACTTTCAGAAACCGGGTTTTTTGTCAGTGCGGTGAGCTGTAACTACAAAAAAATTGGTTTCTCTGTAAGTGAACTCTAAACCCATACCAAATCAGTTATTCGCATCTAAAATCTCCAATGGTATAAATTATAAGTTGGAAATTTTGAGTCAAAGACTTTTTTACCAGAAATAATGGGTTAAAAGCCTCTCCCATAAGCGGGAGAAATTAAAAGAAGACTATTCATTACTGCAATCCTCTTCCTTCCAGCTAGAGGTCGCTATCCCAGGTCAACCCTTCGACTTGGCGAGCGGGCAAGCTGTCAACTGTCAACTGAAAAAAATTACCCCAAAAAGTATTAATAATCACCGAAATTATTTAGAAAATATGTATAACTAAAAATAGTTTTGTAAATCGGGAATTCAATCATTGATTGTTCCCAAGCAAAATTAACTATACCGGCTAAGACAGTAAAAGTAACACAGTTTAGATACAACTTGAAGGCAGATTGAGCATGACATCAACGACTAGGGATTCCAGTCACATTCAATTTTGTATAGGTCGCGATCGCGCAGACATCGCACAGATCCAAGAACTATTTAAAGCCGCCGCCTTTTGGGCGAGGGAACGCAAGATAGAAGATTGGGAAATTGCGATCGCCAACAGCGAACCAGTTGTTACAGTTTGGGACGGCTCACGGGCGATCGGCTTTGCCAGAGCCACCTCAGATGGGATCTATCGAGCTACCATCTGGGATGTCGCCATTCACCCGGATTACCAAGGTGCAGGACTCGGCCGTAAATTAGTGCAAACCGTCTTGAGTCACCCTCGGATGTGCCGAGTAGAGCGAGTTTACCTGATGACAACTTACAAACAAAGCTTCTACGAGCGCATCGGTTTTCAGCAAAATGCTAGCACCACAATGGTACTTGAAAATCAGCTTCTCGAAGAGAATCTCGAATTAGAAATTAGCAACGGCGAATTGCTAACTGCTAATTGTTAAATAATCACAAGATTGGCATCAAAATCTATAATATGTAGGGTGCGTCAGGGCGCACCTTACTCCCTATAAATACTTTCCTTCTTTCATCTTCCCTTTTCCATCTTCCCGCCCTCAGTTAAATCAGTTAAATCCCTTGCCTTCTTCCTCACCTGCGTTACATCCCGTACATTGCGCGTGGCCCAACTTTCTTCATCAGAAAGTTGCCAAAGGAATAGAACACTGAGTCCGGTTAAAATTGCACTCTTCGGACTCAGAAGGCACAGCCAGAACCTCCAACTTTCCGCTCATCAAACTTAAAAGAGTCTGATTCATCAATAACCTCATTCCAGAAGACACCTGAGAATTATCGCTACTCTTGGTAACATCACACTCCAAATCGTGCTTCAGCAAATCCCAAGACTCGCTCCAAGCACTCACTGAACGCTGATCGTCCACCCAAATGTGAACGTATCCCGATTCCGGCGAAGCATGGGCAGACAAAGAAATACTCCCCTCCTCCATCTGAGCAACAGCAGTATCTACCAAATTGACTAAAACTTGCCTAAACCTCGGCAAATCTGCCAATACATAAATCCCCGGATCTGGCGGCAATATCTCCAAACGAATGCCGCGATTAGCAGCTTGCAAGTAAGTTAAATCATCAACCTCGTCAAGAACCTTAGCTAACTGAATCGGCTCAATATCCATCCTTTCAGTGCCGTGTTCAGTTTTAGCAACAGAGATAATTTCATCTATTAATTTCACCAGCTTGAGCGCCGCGGCGTGAGCTTGCTCGACAAACTCTCGTTCCTCCGCAGGATCGTCACACAAATCCGAGAGAATTAATTGCAGCGTACCAATCATAGTGCTCAGGGGCGATCGCAACTCGTGAGAAGTTCGAGCCAAAAAACCCGCCTTAAATTGGCTCATCTCCGATGCCATCTGATAAGCCAATTGAGTTTGCTTAAGTTGCTCGGAAAGGGCATCAAACTTCTCTAAGTGAATTTCTTGAGGAGGAGGTAGCACTTTGGGCGCAGGTTCGGGCTGTTGCGAGCTTTTTTGCCGCAGGCGCCAAATCAAACTGCTTCCCAAACCCAGCCCCAGTCCCATACCTAAATATATAAAGTCGCTCCAGCCGATCGGCGCCATATTGCTTTGCCTTGGAGTTTAGCTTTTAGCATTCTAACTCGATCGTGCCTTGTCGCAAGATTTCCCAATCGCTGCCACTCCATTTAGCCACAGTGGAAGGCAAACTCGAAGCTGTTGTCGCTGTTGCTAATTCAGAAGGAAGTAATGTCAAGACTTCTGGAAAGTGAGCCTCAATTTCTGTCACAGACTCCAGAGGCGGCTGACCGGATAAATTAGCACTGGTAGTAGCCAAAGGGCCTGTCTGCTCTAAAATCTTTAGGGCCAGGGGAAGGTTAGGCACTCGTATTCCGATTGTACTCGGGTCGATGGGATTCATCGCCGCCGGGACTTTTGGCGAAGCAGGCAGCACCAAAGTTAACGCCCCCGGCCAATAGGATGCGGCTACTTGCTGCCACAAGTTTAACTCTGCTGGACTTCCCTGCACGTAGGGCCACAAGGCCTGGGCCGATGCGGCCATCAAAATCAGCGGTTTGTCTTGACTGCGGCGTTTAGCTACAAAAATCAACTCCGAGCGATCGGGTCGCGCAGCCAAAGCGGGTACAGTATCTGTAGGAAAACTGACGATATGATTGCCAGAAATTGCCCCTTGAACTAGGGCATTTATCGAAACTTGGGTCATCAGATTTTAGATTTTGGATTTGAGAGTTGTGGCATATTAGACTTGAATTGCATTCCCAAGCTTTCCTATCTTAAAATTATCTGCGTTTATCTGTGTTTATCTGCCTTGCATCTGCGGTTGACCTATGAATTCAAGATGTATGCAATAAGTCTATTCTTGAAACCTAAAGACGATAGGCTAAAGCAAAGCGATCGATTCCTGCTAAATCAGAAAATATCTGAACTTCACCGTAACTCCCGTGACTTTGCAGCATATCAGCTACCGCCTCAGCTTGTCCCGCCATCATCTCCACCAACCAAACTCCCCCGGATTCTAAATAATCGGGAGCCGTTTCTACCAAATGCCGGATGCAATCTAACCCGTCAAAGCCGCCGTCTAACGCCAGATGAGGTTCGTGCTTCAAAACTTCCGGTTGCAGAGTCAGTACCGTGCTGCTGGGAATGTAAGGCGGGTTAGACACCATGCCGCTGAGTTGACCTTTGAGAAATGCTAGCGGTTCCCACCACAAACCTTGATAAAAATTAATTAGCGATCCAAAACCCAAATTCTCAGCATTCAGTCTAGCAACTGCCAAAGCTTCCGAACTGCAATCTACAGCATAAACCGTAGCATTTGTCAACGCAGAAGCCAAGCCGATCGCGATCGCCCCGCTGCCCGTTCCCAAATCCACCCAATGCGATTTTGGATTGACACCATAGGTTTTAACAGCTTCTACAGCCAAATCGATCAGCAATTCCGTTTCAGGACGAGGAATTAGCACCGCCGGCGTTACTTTGAGCGAAAAATGTCGCCAATGTGCAACTCCCGTTAAATACTGCACCGGCACCCGTTCCTGTAAGCGCCGCTGCCACAATTGAGCAAGTTCAGATAAAGACAACTTTAATTCAATTTTTAGCAAATCTTTAAACGACTCTAAACGCAGAGCCAACCTATCCAAACCAGCCAGCTCTTGCAGCAGCCAGTCGATTTCTGCTAGGGGAATGTCAGAGGCGATCGCCTCTGTTTTAGCTTGATTCGCCCATTCCCAAAGCTCTAAACCAGAAACAAACATAAGACTTTGTAATAGTTGCTAATTGCTAATTGCTAATTGTTATATCAATTCCGGTTGCACTCATACATGATATAGAGGACACGGCTCTTGGAGTGTCCCTACCGAAAATAATATTGTAGGGACTTAGGCACTCGCGGTGTCCTAATTTTGGCTAATAATTCCGATGCTACCGGAAACGATATTAATTGCTAATTGCTAATTCGTAAATAGTAGGTTGAGTGGAGAAACCCAACCTACTAATTAATGACTGATAACTGATGACTAATGACTGATGACTGCTGACTAACTATTAGCGAGTCGGTCGAGCTGGAGCCGGCCGAGCTGGAGCCGGAGCTGGAGCCGGAGCAACCTGTGGATTTTGGCCCCCACCGGCAGGTTGGAGTGATCGCACAAATTCCAGCGACTCCCGCGAGGGAATCAAAATCATTTGGGTCAAAAACGGGTCGTTCTCAGTACGCAAAGCTTCCAAAACGCTCTCCAAGTTCACCACCTCAATCTTAATTGTGGCTGTCACGTTGGGCTGCTGCTGCTTAAAACGATCGACCATTCCCTGCAAATCCTCCTTGTTAAAAAACAAGGGAATCACCTCTTGTTGACCCCGCTGAATCGTCAAATAACCATTTTCAGCGCCGCCTCTGGCTAAAAACAGAGGTACACCGTTGAACTCGTTAACTTGTTGACCAGTCTGCTGAAGTACAGTTTTAGCCGACTGCACCTGCACCGGAGCCGGAACGAAAGCAAATTGCACTTCCTCCGGCTTGCCTTTATTTGCTTGAGTGATCTGATAAATTTCCCCCAGCGACACCGGCATCACGCGCACCGTGGCCGCCAACTGAGGATTTTTGGTTTTGAGTTGATCCACAAAAGCTTGAGCATCTTTCTGGCTGATGAAAATTCCCGCCACGGAAGCGTTACCAGTTTGACCCTGACCCTGCTTGGGAACAGAAGCGACAAGGGGCGCACCCTGAGCGTCTGTAATCGTAAATACCGGTATAGATCGCAATTTTTCCAAAATTTGCGGCTCCGGCAGTGCCAGTGCAGACATCTTGCCAATTGGGGAGGGGCCCAGCAGAGTGCTGCCGACAATTCCCAATATTGCGCCCAAACGAACTAATGATTTCATGTTTTTTCCATCAGGAGCGATCCTGAAACACATTAACGCAAAGACTGGCGACTTAACACGATCGGCAAAAAATGCCTCTATTTGTTTTCATTTTGACAAAATGTAAACATCAGAGACAGTTCTGCTTCAATCTATTATTTAACATTGTGCGATCGGGATGACAGGATTTGAACCTGCGACATCCTGCTCCCAAAGCAGGCGCGCTACCAAGCTGCGCTACATCCCGGTGGTATAGTTAGCTAACCTCTAACCATTAACACACAAAACCGCTTGCTTGTCAAGCTTTATTAAATATTTAGCTCTCCATGCAGCTAAGGCGAAGTTTTTTTCAGGTTGTCCAGTTTGACCCCACCCAAAAACCGATACCAGCCCCTGACTCCTATCGTGTTCGGCTCAAATCAACTGACAATACTTGCACAGCTTCATAACGGCCCTGATGCCGAGATACATCCACGCGTAACTGACCGCAGCGCACAGGTGCATTCAGTGTTGTCAGCGTCAATATTGTATTGTATGTCCTCAACAAATCAACGCCGACCTGCACCTGGCTCCCTAATCTGGATACCAAAACATACCTTTAATCCCCTCTGGATCGGACATAAAGCCCAAATTGCGGTAAAAGTCCACCACTTGAGGGTCAGCAAATAAGGTAATGTTGCTGATATCTTCACTGCGGAGTTTTTTAATGATGTATTTCATCAGCGCCTTGCCCATGCCTTTGCCCTGGTAGTCGGGATGAACTACCACATCCCAAAGCGTGGCATTAAAAGCATGGTCTGAAGTCGCTCTGGCGAAACCCACCAGCCGTCGCTGGCTGCCCCGCATCTCCCACATAGAGACGACTAGGAAGCTGTGCTGAATAGCTTTTTTGACTTTACGCAGGGGACGGCGGGACCAACCCACTGCATTACAAAGTTCTTCGAGTTCGTAGAGGTCAATGTCCCGATCGCAACTGAAAAAGATGCGAGCGTTGCCGCTGGCGGGCTTGCGAAACGTTGGGGAAAGCGGATCGCCTAACCCAACAGCCACATCTTCCTCAAAATCCGCTGTTTGGGGTACAGAGGCAGACTCAGAACTACTAAATAAGTTTTTCCAAAAACCCATGCAGGCGCGGTTAAGGTAGTAGAAGTTGGACGACGAGAAAGAGAACCCGACAGATAAACCCACTCCGATCGGCGTAGGATCAATTGCCGGTAGCCTCTTGAGGAACAGTTTACGGTACACTCATCTTACGCCGAAAACAGGGATTTGTCGTCCAACATTGAGTCTGCGCTTTTTTGATTCTGTCAAGTTTGGTAGAACTGTTCTGCTAGCCAGTGCCCGGACAACCCGCTTTTAAGGTAAAATTTGTTGCCGAACCAGGACAGAGGCATTTTGGGAAATGCTTCTTTTGAGTGCCGCCGATCGCGCCGGAACTTATACTCTTGGTGGGAAATACCACTGGAATGGCGCAACGGTGACATTCTCGTGATAAGTTCTCACACAGATTTGATTTTTGCTTTTAGTGAGGAGACGGGCACAATTTAAGTCGAATCGTCGAATCGAAAATCCCATTGCCATAAGGCATGGAAGAGTCAATACCTCCTATATCTCCCGCACCTTCTCCTCAATTATGGCTTCGGGTTTAAAACCATCTACACTAGAACTCCTCAAGCGCTTTAACCGAGCGTTTCCGCAGTTTTATGAGCAATTTGTCAGCAGCGAAATCCAGTTGCAAAACCTCAAATTAGCTTACCAGCTTTACAAAACTCGGCAAGCAGTCATCGAAATCCGAGCCGAAGGTAACAAAAGTGCCCTGCATTTTGCTTACCGGAACCAGTCTTTTCTATTGAGCGACATTTTTGGAGTCCTCGCGGCCTACGGACTGACGATTCACAGTCTGAGTCTGTACGGTCAAATTTACCCGCCGATGCTGGTATTTATCAAATTGGTCGTATCTCGCGGTGGCAAGGTACTGGCAGATAAAACAGCAGAAAACGTCTGTAGAGCCGTTCGAGAGGCATTGGCGGGACATTTTGAGGTTGAAGAGATGTTGGCGGTGGAATTTAATTTAGACGCGGGTTTGGAAGATGTGGCCACTGAATTCTACGTCGATCCTGTTTTTCACTTGCCAGCTTTACTGATTGAAGCCGATAATCAACCTGGACTTTTTTACAAAGTTATGTATGCCATCTGGCAAGAGGATTTGTTGGTGGTAAATGCTAATTTGCTGGTTTGGCGGGGACGAACTCGCCTGATTCTCTACTTGTTGGGGCCCAATGAAAGTTTAATTCCCGAGTACCTGGGCCAGAAAATCGCTGAGGGGGTGCGACAAAGATTGCTGGGCGAGCGATTTTAGCGCAACCTGCCGATGCTCCCTAAATAACTAGATTTCTATAAGTAGACATTACTTTGCAGAAGTTTTCCAGTGAGATAGGATAAAAAGCTCGGCAAAATTGTTCGTACAAACGAGTGTAGATAGCGGTTATCATAAACATGGGAGACGCCGAAACGATGTTGTCAAGCTTTTTAAGTTTGATGGCGTACTTTATCTACAAAGTAACCGCCCTAATAGAAAAGACGTGCCAGATAAATAGGGGAGTTTAACAAGCAATATAGCAATCCTTGCAGGAGTCGTAAATTTTTTACCCCGCCCCAACCCTCCCCGAACCCGCTCGCTCGGGAGTAAGAAATTCACGAATGATGCGAGGATTGCTATAGTCCTGACTATTTTTAGTTAGTAAAATAAGCTCGCGGAACTACACGCAAAAGTCGCAAGTATGCGCAAAAATTCCCTCTAAAAAATTACGTATTACCTCGTTTAAAAAGAGGTAATAGGTGAGGCGAGTTAGCTATTTTATTGAGAGATTAAAGCCTTGTTGAATTATCACAATGTGGCGGGTTCAATAGTTGAATGTGGAAAGTACGAATTTAATTTTAGACTCTACTCCCAAAATATTTGCGATCGAAATTGATACTGGCATACCGAGGGTTTAGGATTTCCAAATCGGCTAAAACTGGGGAAATTTTTCCCGCAAAATACCCTTAAAAAATCGCCCTGATGTATGTCCCCCGGGCGGTCATACAGCAGACAGAAATTTGAATAGTGCAAAAAACATAGAACGCTGGGAGAGAAGGAATATTTATTTCAGGGCGATCGGATAAAAGGGCAAGCTAGGCCAAGATTGCCAGTGAAGTGGACAAAAATCTTGTAGCGTCAACTTAAGGCCGCGCGTTGCAGCAGGAAGTAAGCGGTAAATCGATAAAGTTGAGTCTTTTTGACTTACTTATAGCGCTTCTTGAGGAGATGAGGTAAACAATTCCACTGAAAAAGCTTGAGAACACAGGGTTTCGGCGTACTCTCTCTTTCTGAGAAAGGCTATACATAGGTTTACATAGGTCTTATGGAGCGGATAGGATAAAAGTATGGCAACAATCGACATCCTAGGGGTTCGGCACACTTACGATTTGACGGCTCCGACTGCAACTTCCCCGGTTCTGGTATTTGTCCACGGCTGGCTGTTAAGCCGCCACTACTGGCAACCTTTGACCGATCGCTTGGCATCAAACTATCAGTGCCTTACCTATGATTTGCGGGGGTTTGGCGATTCTCAATCGGACTCCGGCGACGATCGCCCATGTTCCGAACCGCTAAATTCCTGCTACACTCCCGCAGCTTACGCTCGCGATTTGGAACTTTTACTCGAAAAACTCGATATATCTTCTGCTTGGCTGGTGGGACACTCTCTGGGCGGTACGATCGCTCTATGGGGAGCCAGCAAATTCTCCGATCGCGTTAAAGGCGTGGTCTGCATCAATGCAGGAGGCGGCATCTATCTTAAGGAAGAATTCGAGCGGTTTCGAGCGGTCGGCAAGCAGCTAGTAACAATGCGTCCCGGCTGGCTGCCTCGCTTGCCGTTAGCAGATTACCTGTTTGCCCGCGATTCTGTAGCCCGCCCGATCGGCAGATCCTGGGGACGGCAGCGCTTAATAGATTTCGTGGGAGCTCATCCAGAGGCAGCTTTGGGGGCTTTGTTGGACTCCACCACAGAAGCGGAGATTCACCTATTGCCACAAATTGTCTCCCAACTCAAGCAGCCCGTTTATTTTATTGCCGGTACTAAAGACAAAATTATGGAACCAAAATACGTGCTGCATTTGGCTAGCTTTCACTGGATGTTCCAAGGTTGCGGCGAGAATGTCCTTCAGCTTCCCGATTGTGGCCATTTGGCAATGGTGGAACAGCCGGATGCAGTGGCTAGTTACCTGCAAAATATTCTGAAAGAACACACTACAAAGGGCATTGGCTAAAGCGAAACCGAGGAATGGGGCATTGGGCAGATCTCCGGTTCGGGGAAGCTTCGCTTCCCAAATAGAAAGTTCCAAGTTAAAAGTTAAAACATTTTTCCCTGTTCATTCCCTCAACATCGGCCCGTAAAATCACGTACATAATCCGTAAAATCCCGTACACACTCTGTTGCTGAACTTCCTTCACCTAAATCTGTTATCTTAAATAGATAACTCTGCCCGATCGCCCTTAAGGACAGAGCTTCTGACTCGATAGTGGCAAATTGTCTGAATACTAATTCTGCTTAAATATCTGTGCGCGTTAACCTCACCGATCGGCAACAACACATCCTTTGGGCAACGGTTCGCCACTACATAGCTACAGCGGAACCCGTTGGCTCAAAAGCTTTGGCTGACGAATTCAACCTCAGCGTCAGCCCAGCTACAATTCGCAATGCGATGGGGACTCTTGAAAAAGCTGGACTGCTTTATCAGCCCCACACTTCGGCAGGACGAGTCCCCTCTGACTCGGGCTACCGAATTTATGTAGACCAGTTGATCCAGCCGTCTGATACGCTGGCCCGCAAGGTGGAACAGGTACTAGACCAGCTCAATTGGTCGGACGGCCGCATGGACGCGGCACTCCGCGGCGCGGCTCAAATTCTGGCAACTATCAGCGGTTACATAGCAATGATCACTATACCGCAAACCAATATGGCTTGCTTGCGCCACTTGCAACTGGTGCAGCTAGAGCCGGGAAAGGTGATGTTGATCGTGGTGACGGATGCCTACGAAACTCAGTCGGTTTTGGTGCAGTTGCCGAGGGACGCAGAAGGTAACACGCCTGATGTCGAAATCGTCGATCGCCAATTGCAGATTTTGTCAAATTTTTTGAACAGCAAGTTGCGGGGACGATCGCTCTCGGAACTCTCGACTGTAGACTGGAGCGAGTTAGACCGGGACTTTGAACTGTACGCTGAGTGGATGGAAACCATGCTGACTGCTTTGAGCAGCCGCCAAAGCAATCCAACCTACACGCGGATTCTGATTGGCGGTTTAGCCGAAGCACTGCGCTTACCTGAGTTTTCGCAGTTGCAGCAAGTTCAAACCCTGGTGCAACTGCTCGAACAAGAGCAAGAACTGCTTTGGCCTTTGATTTTTGAATCGCCTGAGTTGGACATCCCCGGGAAGCGGGTAACGGTGCGTATTGGTTCGGAAAATTCTTTAGAACCAATTCGTGGCTGTACTTTGATTTCTTCGACTTACCGCCGGGGATCAGTGCCGGTTGGTAGTGTTGGGGTTTTGGGGCCGACGCGGATGGTTTATGAAAATGCGATCGCGGTTGTGGAAGCTGCAGCCGATTATTTATCAGAAGCTATTGGCGGAAATCGAGTGAGTTTTCCTGATGGCGATCGAGGGCGATCGGATCATCCCTTGTTAGATGCACCCTAATGTGATAGCCCCAAGCTTAACGAGCTTGGGGTTTTATTGTCTGTGGACGTACTCGCAACCTTTATCAACCGGGTTTTTTGACACAAAACCCAGGCTTTTATCCCACATTCCGCACCCAGGGGTGTTACACAGTATAATTACGCAGAAAGCTATATCTTTAAAGTCATAAATTAGGCATTTAAAGAGTTATTTATCCGTTAATTTACGTAAATTCTACTATAATAGTAGAATTTATAGTTTTCTGGGTGGATCAAAATAAGTAAAAACCGATAGTGACAGTTGAGGGTGTCAAATATGGCTTTTATACTATTTTTGGTAAGAAACTAAAGCTTCGCGCTTGACAAGAAAGTTTCGTAAACAACCCGGTTTCTGCGTCCATTAGCGGCTCGGAAAGTGGCAGGAGTTACGGGGTAGCGACTTTCCAGCGATTGGGAGAAAAAGATTGCGATGGCGAGCGATCGTGCATTTACAGAAAGTGGTCGCGGAGGGTTAGTCGAATGGCGGGTTTAGCAGCCCAACCGATGAGTTTTGTTGCAAACCGGGTGGGCGATCGCCCGCTCTAGGGATAGCTGCTGCGACAAATAAATTGAGGCGGCCCGAACCCCGCAATCGTCGATTCCCAAGGCAGCAGAATGTCAAAATATTAAGACATTTTAGAGAGTTCGTCAAAAACAACTAAAAAAGATTAGTGTTGATATGAAAGCAATATTTCTTTTGGGAATAGCCCGGGTTAAACAATTGCAAATAACTTGCAGTGAATTTGGCTTGATTGCCACTCCATAAAAAATTTAACCGCTGAGTTAAGATCGAAACGGAATTTAGGGAATTTTCTTTTAGCATTCAATGAAATCGACTGATAAAACTAAAAATACCTTTGCGATAACAACGCCTCTGTATTATGTAAACGATTTACCTCACGTTGGCAGTGCTTACACGACTATGGCTGCAGATGCCCTAGCCCGATTTGAGCGGCTGCGGGGCAAATCTGTTTTGCTGGTGACGGGGACGGACGAACACGGGCAGAAAATTCAGCGGACAGCCGAGAGTTTGGGGCGATCGCCCCAAGCTCACTGCGATTCAGTGGTTCCGGCGTTTGAGGCGCTGTGGAAGCAACTCGACATCCAGTACGATCGCTTCATCCGCACAACTTCGCGGCGCCACGAGTACATTGTCAAAGAATTTTTCCAGCGCGTCTGGAACTCCGGCGACATCTACTTGAACCAGCAACAAGGCTGGTACTGCGTCTCCTGTGAAGAATTCAAGGATGAACGGGAATTGTTGCCGGGAAATCGGTGTTCCGTCCACACCAGCAAGGAAGTTGAGTGGCGCGACGAGGAAAATTACTTTTTCCGTCTGTCGCGGTATCAAGACCAACTGCTGGCATTGTACGCAGAACGTCCCGACTTCATCGCGCCGGAAAGCCGACGCAACGAAGTGCTCAGTTTCGTCAACTCTGGACTGCAAGACTTTTCGATTTCTAGAGTGAATCTCGAATGGGGTCTGCCAATGCCAGTTGACCCCAGTCACAGCATCTACGTCTGGTTTGACGCTTTGCTGGGATACGTCACCGCCTTGCTAGATCCGGACTGCGATCCGATGTTGGAGAATGCTTTATCTAAATGGTGGCCGATTGACTTGCACTTGATCGGCAAAGATATTCTTCGCTTCCACACAGTTTACTGGCCGGCAATGCTGATGTCGGCTAATCTGCCGGTGCCGGGTCGCGTCTTCGCACACGGGTTTTTGACCAAAGACGGCAAAAAAATGGGGAAATCGGAGGGTAATACTTTAAACCCTGTCGAATTGGTCAACAAATACGGCGCTGATGCAGTGCGTTACTATTTTCTCAAAGAAATTGAGTTCGGAGAGGACGGGGATTTTAACGAAACTCGGTTTATCAATATATTGAATGCTGAGCTAGCAAATGATTTGGGAAATTTGCTAAACCGTACCCTAAACATGGCTCGAAAATATTGCGGTGGTTGCGTACCAAATGTGTTGGGAGAAAACATTGACGGCGACAACCTTCTCAAGGCTATGAGCCTTGATTTGGGCGCTCAAGTAGCGGGTTTTTACGAAGAGTTGGCTTTTAGCAAGGCTTCCGAAGCCGTGCTTGCATTAGTGCGAGCCGGTAACAAGTTTATTGACGTGCAAGCACCTTGGAGTTTGTACAAGCAGGGACAGATCGAAAGTGTCGCACAAGTGCTATATTCTGTTCTGGAATCTGTTAGACTAGCATCTTACCTTTTATCGCCGATTATTCCCAATATCAGCAACGCTATCTATCAGCAGCTAGGTTTTTCAATAGACTTTAACGATCGAGTTACAGTTAACAGTTTAGCGAATTTTGCGGCTCATGCTGCCTGGGGCGCTTTGCCGGCAAACCAAACTCTGGGGGAACCTCAACCTGTTTTTAAGCGGCTCGAACTGCTGTAAACAGTACCTTCATAGTTGGCAGCCACCGCTCTGGGTGTTATGACAGACTACGAATTAGCAGTTATTTCCTTACCAATCTTTCATAAAAATTGAGGCATAACAATCATGTTGAATAGAATAGAAAGCAACGACCTTTTTACGCCTGAACAGGTTCTAGAAAATCGCGGTCGAGTAGCAATTTTTATTGACGGGTCTAACCTTTTTTACGCGGCTTTGCAGTTAGGAATTGAGATTGATTACACTAAGCTGCTGTGCCGTTTAACTGCGGGTTCGCGGCTGCTGCGCTCTTTTTTCTACACAGGTGTCGATCGCACTAACGAGAAACAGCAGGGGTTTTTGCTGTGGATGCGCCGCAACGGCTACCGGGTGATTTCTAAGGATTTGGTACAGTTGCCTGACGGTTCTAAGAAGGCCAATTTAGATGTAGAAATCGCTGTGGATATGATGGCTTTAGTGGGGTCTTACGATACGGCGGTACTGGTGAGCGGTGACGGCGATTTGGCTTATGCTGTAGATGCTGTGAGCTATCGCGGTGTGCGGGTGGAGGTGGTGAGTTTGCGATCGATGACGAGCGACAGTTTGATTAATGTAGCCGATCGCTATATCGATTTGGAAATGATTAAGGACGACATCCAAAAAACATCTCGCCCTAATTATGCTTACCGCCCTTTGTCAGGTCTGAGCTTGATGGAGGAACACGACGACAGATAGGGATTTGGTAATGGGTAATGGGTGAGCGTTAATGGGTGAGCGTTAATGGGTTGAATCCTTGAGAATTAGAAGTTAAAAATTTAGACCAAGTATGACACATTTTTAATTTTTGATTAAGTGTTTTTCACTACCCAATTATCAATTACCAATTACCAATTCCCAATTACCGATTACCAATTCCCCATGATTAATCTCAAATCCAAAATTCCCAATTTCAAATCCCCAAAATTGATGCTGCTATTTTTATCAGCACTGATGTTGGGGATTGGTGCTTGTGCGGCTCCGCAAGAGACTCAAAAGAACAAATTAGCGGAGGATCTCAAAACTGCTCAACAGTCAAACAGCAGTTTAACTTTAAACAAAGTAACTCTAGAACAAGCAAACGAAAAAGGCGAGACGTTCTGGAAAGTCAACTCGCAAAATGCCGTTTACAGCAAAGACAAAAAAATAGTTAACGTTCAGAAACCTGTGGGCAAATTGTTTCAGGACGGCAAAGAAATTTACGATATTCAGGGAGAAACGGGGCAGGTATTTCAGGAAGGAAATCAGGTTTTTCTCAAAGGTAACATAGTCGCTAAAGACCTGAAAAATGGAATGGTCTTGCGGGGAAATGAGTTGGAGTGGCGGCCGAAGGAAGATGTTTTAGTTGTTCGCAACAATTTGACCGGAGAGAACAAACAGGTGACGGCTTCAGCAAAGGAAGCGCGAGTTTTCAGTAGGGCTAAGAGGATGGAGTTATTCGGTTCTGTGGTGGCGAATGTTAAAGATCCGGTTTTGCAATTGCGAACCGAGCACTTAGTGTGGTTTGTGGAGCAACAAAAGGTAAACAGCGACCAACCGACTCAAATTGACAGATACAAAGATAAAATAGTAACAGATAGCGGTTTTGCCGACAAAGTAGATGTAGACTTAAAAACTAAGATAGCAACGCTAACGCAAAACGCTCAGTTGATGCCATCAGACCCGCCGCTACAAATAGAAAGCAGTTTGATGAGTTGGAATTTTCCGGCGCAATATGTGATATCGCCCGGGGCTGTGAAGGTTTTGCACCGCGTGGAAAAGGTGACGATGACTGGGGATACGGGGCGGGGAGATTTAGAGAAAAAAATTTTTTATTTGACGGGAAATGTAGTAGGAATCGGGGAAAAACGTCAAGCTCAATTAAATACCGATCGAGTAACGTGGTATTTAACTAACCAGACTTTCGACGCGGAAGGAAATGTGGTTTATAAGCAACTAAATCCGGTGTTTAATTTGACTGGACCGAGGGCAGCGGGAGAGCTGAAAAATCAAACAGTGATTGTCAAAGGCGACGGGGGCGGCGGCCAAGTGGTTACGGAATTTGTACCGGACGAGTACAAGAAAACTTTGGGACAGTAGATAGGGTTGCGATCGCAGATGTCGACAGATGATCCCTGATGAACGCAGATAAGTAGCTAGACAGAATTAATAGACTTCTTGCAAAAAAAATATGTGGTATCCTTAAAAGTTTGCTTTGTTCAACAGTTTCGCGATCGCTGGTTCCTAATTTTTCTTTGATGATTAATGCCCCGAATGCCATCCGAAACGACTTGGCCGGTGGCCCCATAGATGTGGCAAAATTTTGAGCATATTCTGATTCAAATTCTGACCACGGTATCAGTTGGGCCATCATCACCCAACGGTTGTCTGAGGCTAATTTTCCACCATGAGGAAAATTCAAGCTTTCTGGTCCGGTGCCATCTGGGTCAACTTTTCGGTGGTACACGAGTGTCAACGGTAATGCAAGGGTTCTGTGCCATTTTACCTGTTTTCCTTGCACCTGAGTCTGGCTCAGGCGATCGAAACTCAGGCAGCGCCACCTGATCGCGCTTATTCAGCAAGCCCTAGTTAATAGATGACAAAATCTGCTGGTAAGCATCGATGGTTTGTTGGGCGATCGCCTCCCAGTTATAATGCTTTTTGGCATACTCTTGGCCGTTCAATCCCCGGCGTTGACGCTCTTGTGGATTCAGAAGTGCTGATTTGATTGAATTGGCGATCGCCCCTACTTCCAAAGAGCCCACCCAACCAGCCTCTGCTTGCTGTATGTCTGCGGCAATATGTATGCGATCGGAAATGGCGACAGGTAGACCGGCGGCCATCGCTTCTGCTACAGCAATGCCAAAGTTTTCGTAATAAGAAGGCAATACAAATAAGTCGGCTTTTGTCAACAGTTCAGCTTTAAAATCACCGCTCACAAAGCCAGTTATTGTTGTGTATTTTGCTAAGCTTGAATTCTGAATTTGCACTTTAATTTTTATTTCATAATCAGCATCTTGAGGATTTGAACCAGCTAAAATAAAGTGAAACTCTATACCCGATCCTAAAATACTTTCTAATGCTGGAATTAACAAATCAAGCCCTTTTTTAGGTTCAATTCGCGACATAAATAAGATGATTGGCACTTGAGAGTCCGGCAATCTCTTAGGAAACCAACCTGCTGTCACCCCCAATGGAATCACCAAATCCCGTGGCACAGGCATCTTGCCTGTGAAGTCCAAATCCCGTGGCACAGGCATCTTGTCTGTGAAGTCCAAACCAAATCTTTCTGAGATTTTAGCCTCTTCTTTACTTGTGAAATGAATTGCGGCTGCCCCTGCTAAATTAGGGCGTTCTAAAAGCGTGGCATAAATCTGTTTCAAGCGCTTTTTTTTCTGCAAATCTGCGGGGTCAAGCATACCGCAGGGACGCATAATATATGGCAAATGATGATATCTAGCAATTGTGGCGGCAAAGGTAGTTACTGGTGAGAAAAGAGCGTGAATGTGAGCCAGGTCAAATTGTCGCGCATTTTCATTTAACCACTGCAATAAACTCAGAGAAAACTTATATCTACGAAACGGAGAACAGCGGAAATAAATAATTTGATAACCGTTTTGTTTTAGTGATTGATTTAAGGGGACATCTAAGGGATGTTGACCTATATCTCCGTTAGAATCTGTGGTGATAATTGTGACATCAATACATCTGGAAGCGAGGGCCGCAGAAAGTCCAAGTACCATTTGACTTGGCCCACCGTATACCAACGAAATTGAGGGGATAATTTGGAGAATCCGCATGGGGATAGTTATTTAAATCAACATACCAACATCTCCCATTACAAATTTAATTATCTGCAAAAGGTTGCCCGTCTAGCTGTTCAGCTTCCTCTCTTTTTGTTGCTGTAATTTGGGTATTGTGAGCCATTGTCTTGGAAAAATCATACATTTCACTGGCTTTTGCTTCCGCAGCTTTCACAATTTCAAGGATTTCCAGGAGTAGGCTTTCATCTGGTAATTGTTTCATGGCAATGCTTCTAATCTCTCAACTACTTTGTCAATCATAATTTTCGATTCTGGAGCCATATGTAGCAACCCTGCTAAATAATCTCCTGCTTTTTGAACATCTTCATGGGGCACACCAGCCATCAATACATTCCCCACAATGTGCTCTGCTTGTAAACGAGTACCTGCTACGTTGAATTGAAAATTGGTGATGGAAGAAAAGTATTGCATCAATATTTCATTTTGGGGAAAAAGAGACATTGCTCTTCTAATTGCAAAAAGTCCCTGCGTTGCTTGGCGCTCGCTATCGTCTAGTACCTGGTAGAGTTCGTCAACCAAAGAGCGTATGTCGGAAGGAATAGACATTTACTACAGTTTTTATTTAACACTTGCATTATACTGCTAAAAGTTACAACAATTCTTTGTAGAATTCCAATAACTGCTCAGCTAAAGCTTTATTTGTATAATTGCTCATCGCTCTATGATAACCCCGATCGCCCAAATCGGCCGCCAACTCCTGCCGCTCCATCAATGTCTGCAAACACTCTCGCAAAACCCCTGCATTTCCTTCGGGGAATAATAAACCCGCATCGCCGACGACGTGGGGAATTTCGCCGCAGTCGGAACCAATAACCGGAATGTGACAGGCCATCGCTTCAATTAAAACGTGACCGAATTGTTCTTTCCAGCCCACACTGGTCAAAGTTTTGAATTTATAGCTGGTTTGCGAAGGCAATACCAAACAGTTCATTAAGTTAATGTAGGGGGGGATTTCTTCGTGGGAAACGCTTTCTACCCAGATTATTCGGTCGCTGATTCCCCATTCAATACATTTTTCGGCGAGGTGCGCCCGCAATTTTCCTTGTCCTACTAACAGCCACTTCCAAGAGATTTTTTTCAACCCTGCCAAGGCTTCAGCTAAAGTCAACAATCCTTTTTCTTCGACAAATCGCCCTACAAATCCTACCACAAAATCGGTCGGTTCAATGGCGAACCTACGCGATAAATCAGCGTCTTTACCTGTGGGGCGAAACAAAGTTTCATCTACTCCGAGTTGTGGCATTACTTTTACCGCACCTTGATAGCCCCGCTGCCGCAAAATTTTAGCTCCATCTAGGTTGCCTGCAATAATTCCGTCGGTGTGCTGAAGATTGTAATTTTCTAAGACTGAAACAGGCCAATTCAATTGATAAGGCAGGTTCCACCAAGTAAATAAGATATTTTTTGCTTGCAGCTTTAGCAGTTTATTTAGTAATATTAACTGAGCGCAAGCGATAGATTTTGAACCTTGTTCAACTTGAATTATCTGAGGTTTAATTATTTGCAAAAGTTTAATTAAATCTGTACCAAAAGTTAGCAATCCTTGATTGTTTTGACTAAAGTTGGATACGGGGACTACTTTAAATGAGCCTTTTTGATAAAATTGCGTTTCTATAATTTTATTTTGTACGCCTCCGGGTTTCCAACGCTGCGGCACTACAAGTGTTACTTCAATATCGGGTTCTAGGTTGGCTAATATCTTGAATTTTTCCCGATTAATGTCCACAATGTAGGTGTGACTAGCCACGAGAATTCTCATTTATTGGGAAGGGCGAATGGGGAATAGGTAATTATTGAGCGTTAATCTTGTCTTGATGGCTATAACTTTGTCCATCATTCCACAGAGATTGAATTACTGTATTTATAGCACTGAGAAAACCCAGGATATAAAAAGCAAATCTAGTTATAATTTTAATGGGCGAGGCACTTTTATAACAAGGTGGATTTCCCAAAACGTGACAGTCAAAGAGTTTCGCAAAAAATCGCAGGCATTGAAAGGCTGTTAAATTTTTTAATCCCATCAGGAAATGGTTGTGATAAAATGTGACTTGATATTCGATCGATCGCGTGCTGACATCGTGACATCCGCCGCTCTCTTCCCCTAAGTGAACTAGACACGCATTGGGATCGTACCAAATTTTCAGACCAGTTGATCGCAATCTTAAACAAAAATCCGACTCCTCCCGCACCGCACTCCCTGCAAACCGCTCGTCAAACCTCAGCCCCCATTCGGCAAAAACCTGTCGGCGAAAAGACATATTACAGCCTCTAGCCGAGAGCACCTGCTGCGGTTTGACTGTATGCACCAAATCGATAAAATACCAGGCAATGCCTGCATCCATCGCTTCTCTTGGCAAATATTCGATCGCCAAATCCCCTCCTGAATTATCCAGTTTCATTCTGTCAAAAACCCTGCCCGCCACACATCCCACATCAGGTTTTTCTAAATAGTTGTCAGCGTGAGCCGCCAAAAAACTATCGGGCAATTTTACATCATCATCAATAAATAAAATAATCTCTCCAACTGCGCGTCGCACTGCATAATTTCGAGCCGCAGGTAAACTCGCCCAATCTACTCTAAACCAGTGAATTTGGCCAGCATTTGCCAATTGCTCTAAATAAACTTGAGTTTCCGATTCGTGGGTGTGAGTTTGATCAATTACCAGCACTTCAAAATTCGGGTAATTTTGCCGAATCACATCAGCCAATGTCTCTCGCAGAGGTTGCTCGCGGTTGTAGGTGGGTATCACAACAGAAATCATCATCACACAATTGAGTGAAAATAAAGTTAAGGGCAGGCATCCGGCCTGCCCCACTCGTTATTTTTGGAGAAGTTGATTAAAACTCGAAATTAATAGTTATAAATTTTGATTTCTGAATTTTGAATTAAAGGATTTCAACTCAAAACTCAACACTCAAAATTCACAACTTTTAGCAAGTCCCCATTTCCATCAGAGAGCTATGTGTTGCTGAACGGCTAAAACTAAATTTTCAGTCCAGAAATTAGCTAATTCGGCGCTGGCAGCTTCCACCATAACTCGAATTAGCGGTTCAGTGCCAGAAGCGCGAACCAAAACCCGTCCCTGTTCGCCCATTGCTGTTGTAGCACGTTCGATCGCACTTTGCATTGCCTCGCACTCCTGCCATTTCAGGCGTTTTTCGCGATCCTCCACCCGAATATTTCGCAGCAACTGCGGATAAGTTTGGAAACTGCCACTTACCAATTGTGCCAAAGATTGCCCGGACTGGCGCACCAGCGAAGCCAAATGCAAAGCTGTCAGCAAACCGTCGCCGCTGACACCATAATGCGGACAAAGAATGTGTCCTGACTGTTCGCCGCCCAACATCGCACCAGTGCGCTGCATTTCAGCGTGAACGTACTGATCTCCGACGTTGGTTCTAGTTAGTTTGCCCCCCAATTCTTCCCAAGCTCGCTCAAAGCCCAGGTTAGCCATTACAGTAGAAATAATTAAATTGGACGGTAACTGTTCCGAGTCGCGCAACTGCCGGCCCCACAGATAAAGAATGTAATCGCCGTCAATCGTTCGACCTTGGTTGTCAACACACAAAACTCGATCGGCATCGCCGTCAAAAGCAAATCCAAAATCGGCATTGTGTTCCAAAACAGCCGCTTGCAAACTGTCGAGATGAGTAGAACCGCAGTTAACATTAATACGAGATCCATCAGGAGAGTCGTGCAAACAGATAACCTCCGCCCCCATTTGCGCGAACACCGCCGGCCCCAAACCCGCAGCAGCCCCCCAAGCCAAATCCAAAACTATCCGCATTCCCTCCAAATTCATCTGTTGCAGCGAATCACAGAGCGAAGTGGCATAATCTTTAACCAACTCAGACCGATGGTAGTGGTGTCCCCAAGCCAAGCTAGCAACCGGAACCTTTGCCCCCCGGATTCCCGCTTCGATTTGTTCCTGCAACTGCTGCGACAGCTTGGAGCCGTTTGAGTCGAAAAACTTAATGCCGTTGTCTTCTGGGGGATTGTGAGAAGCCGAAATCATCACTCCGCCGACCGACTCCGAAACGCTTGCCAGATAAGCAACGCAGGGAGTGGGACACAATCCCAAATTCCACACTTCTAAACCGGCGGCCGTCAAACCCGCTGACAGTGCCATTGCCAGCATATCGCTGGAATTCCTGCTGTCTTGCCCCAAAATCACAGGCCCCTGGTTGGGGGAATGTTGGCGTAGAACTTGCCCAGCCCAGAAGCCCACTTGCAGGGCTAGGGGTGCATTCAGCAATTCTCCAACTTTCCCGCGAATGCCGTCTGTGCCGAAGAGTTTGGTATTTGGCAGGGAGAGGCTATTTCCCAGCAGAATCGTATCCAGTTTGGCTGGCTGTACCGAGTTAACAGCCGGAAACTCGCTGCCACGAGGGCGCGAAGGTGTCTGAACCATATTCACTCCTTTAGGAATATTCACACTCACACTTTGGGTTCATGTTACAACTGAAAGTCTTTATTTTCAGCGTAAACTCCATTTATTTCGTCCATTGCTCAAGCAACTTGCTGTGACAACCTACGCACAAAGCTTAACTTCATCGGAAAAATTTGTATTGTACCCAAGGGAAAAACTTTTAGTCCCGGGCGCGCCAACGCCATGAAACCCGGTTTCTTTCTGCGTCGAGTAGTGACGCTGCTGCTGTTTGAGCCTGTCAGCAACTGCGTGTGTAGAAGGTTAATGCTGTATTGCCGTATATTTTCTGGCGGCAAATTTCTAGGCCGGAAATCGCTTGTGCCGATCGCTCCGGGCTGTGTTCGATCGCGATTTCCCCGTTTGGTGCTAGCATTTCTTGGCTGGCGATCGTGTTTAACACAGGTTCGTACAAGTCGCTGGCGTAGGGCGGATCGAAGTAAATGCGATCGAACTGCTGCCCCGCTAATGTCGCCAATTTCGCCGTCGCGTTTCCCCGCAGTATTTGGAATATTTGGGACGAGTCTGCTACTTGCTCCCAGTTTTCGCGGATAATCGCACAAGCTTTCGCCGACTGTTCGATGCCAGTGACACTCGCCGCTTGCCGACACAAAGCTTCTGCACCCATCGAACCGCTGCCGGTACAAATGTCAAGCCATCTGCAATCTGCGATCGTCCCTTGCCAAATATTAAATAAAGCTTCTCTGACTCGCGAAGGTGTAGGGCGAGTGGCGAGTCCCGGCAGAGTTTTGATTTGGCGGTTGCCACAGATTCTCAGGCTCATTTCGGAAGAAGGAAGAAGAAAGAAGGAAGAAGAAAGAAGGAAGAAGACTTTTAAAAATGTCAAACCCGGTTTCGGCAATCTACCGGGTTTTTCAATATTCATGCCACCTAAGCAGGTACTTTTTCCCTCACCAGACTGACAAAATTTGACAGCATTTGCAATCCTGTACTCGAAGACTTTTCCGGGTGAAATTGCACTGCCATCAGATTATCTTTAGCTATAGCCGCCGTCACGTTTTGACTGCCGTGACTCACCATTGCCGATCGCACTTCCCAATCAACTGGATCGACATAATAAGAATGCACGAAATAAACCCAAGGATCGGACGGTAAATTTTGCCACAGCGGGCAATTCTGCTGAGTAAATTGCAATTGATTCCATCCCATGTGGGGAATTGTCAAACCCGGTTCCGAGCGAAATCGGCGCACTTTTCCCGCAATAACGCCCAATCCCGGTTCTACACCTTCTTCGGAACTTTCCAACAGAATTTGCATACCCAAACAAATGCCTAAAAAAGGTTTTCGCGAGGCGATCGCCCTTTTTATCGGTTCTATCAAATTGCGCGATCTTAAATTCTGCATTGCCGGGTCAAACGAACCAACTCCCGGCAAAACCACCGCATCAGCCTGCTCGATTATAGCAGGAGAATCTGTAATTTTTGGCACTGCACCCACATTTTCCAAGCCTTTACAGACTGAGTGCAGATTGCCCATGTCATAGTCTACTACTGCAATGACAGACATTGACTTACTTGCCTTATATTATCAATATCAGTATTATTGCACAAATATGACGGCGAAAATCCTGCTAACCTCATTTGATACTTGGCTTCCCCATCAGCAATCCAACTCTTCGGACGACTTATTAGCCAAGATTTCCCAAATCAAATCTTTGCCTGATTCCCTGACTTTTTTGAGGAAACTGCCAGTAGATTTTCAGCTAGCACCGAATTTGGCTATCGCCAAAATCAACCAACTCCAACCCGACACTATTATCTGCTGTGGCATGGCCGAAAGCCGGCAAAAATTAACCGTAGAATCTTGCGCTTGTTGCGATCGCGACATTCGGAAAACCGCAGTTAATCTCGAACCGCTGGTCGCTGATTTAGCTGCCACAGAAATCAGTCACGAAGCCGGAAAATTTGTATGCGAAGCCCTATATTATGCGGTTTTAAAACATATTTGCGATTTTGAAATAGCCGCTCAATGTATTTTCGTCCACGTACCAATTTTAACTTCCGACAACGCTGACAGAATTGTCGCCGATTTTTTATTAGTTATGCGACGCCTAACTCTCGCAAGTAATAAATAGGTGGCTCTAATTCAACTTAAAAATGTGTTTAGTATTCAGAAACCCGGACTTTTAAAGAAACCGGGTTTCTCAGCGTTAGTTTTTTTTACTAACAACTGCCAACTGCCAAGTCTTTAGCCGCCGTAATTCCAACCCGTGCTTTCTAGCAGCAACGGATTGCCTTCTCGGTGGACGCCTGCAGCCACAACTTCTCCCACATAAACCGTGTGATCCCCGTGTTCCACAGCACCGACAACTTTGCACTCGACGTAACCCAGAGAATCCGAGATAATCGGACAACCAGTTTCCGCGCCGGGATAAAATTCTACATCCTCAAATTTATTGCCAACGCGGCGCTGCTGCTTGAAGAATTTCTGGGCTAAGTCTTTCTGTTCTGCTTCTAGGAAACTCAAAGCAAAGACACCGCTAGCTTTGATCATGGCGTGGGATTTGGAGTCTTGCTTGACGCAGTTGACAACTAACGGAGGGGTAAAGGAAGATTGCATCACCCAGCTAGCGGTGAAACCGTTGACTTCCTCCCCGTCTTTGACACCGCAGATGTACAATCCGTGAGGGATTTTCCGCAAGATGGTCTTTTTAGCTTGTTCGTCTAGCACGGGCTTACCTGTTCGATCGATAATTCTACACCGCTCAGTTTACCAATGTCGGGCCCACAAACCCACCTGTCTTAAGGGCTATTCGCTAATATTGACTTTTTCAATCCCAAACTTGACACCTGTTTTAAGTCAAAAATAACAACTCACAACTATTATGAAACTCCATACTTTTTAAACCAATCTTGCATCCGTTTCCAAGCCTCCTTAGCTTCTTTTTCCCGGTAAGTGGGGCGATAGTCGGCGTTAAAACCGTGCGGCGCATCTGGATAAAGCACAATTTCGGAACCGCTGCTGCCAGTTTTGAGAACTTCCTGCATTTTCTCGACTGTATCGTTGGGAATTGACTGGTCTTTGCCCCCGTAAAGCCCCAATACGGGCACTTTCAAACTGCCTGCAATGTCGATCGGCTGTTTGGGAGTTAAATCCGTAGAATTGCCAACCACGCGCCCGTACCAAGCAACTCCCGCTGTGACTTTGGGGTTGTGGGAAGAGTACAGCCAAACAATTCTGCCACCCCAGCAAAATCCTGTAATTCCCAACTTATTAGTATTGCCTTTTCCTGACTTTTGTGCCCACTCTACGGTAGCATCTAAATCAGACATAACTTGAGCGTCAGGAACTTTCGAGACAACTTTACTAATAATTTCTTGAACCTCGGTGAGTTTAGAAACATCACCTTGACGGGCAAACATTTCTGGGGCGATCGCTAAATAACCTAATTTGGCCAAACGGCGGCAAATATCTTGAAGGTGCGCGTGAACTCCGAAGATTTCTTGAATTACTAAAATTACTGGAAAATTGCTGCCGCTGGCTGGCATGGCTCTGTATGCTGGAATTGAGCCGTCTTTTACAGGAATTTTTACCTCACCTGCAACTAAACCAGCAGCATCGGTATTGATAACGGCAGCCGCAATAGGATGAACTGCTAAGGCAAATCCGGCGCTTAATGCGGTGACAGTGATAAATTGTCTGCGAGTTAAATCAGTCATGGCGATTTTAGATTTTAGATTTTAGATTGGGGAATTGAGAATTGGGAATTGGTAATTGGTTATTTCATAATTGCTCCTTCTTCCCTCTTCCTTCTTCCTTCTTCCTTCGATGGTTTAAAAAGCCGATCGTGCTCTGGATGGTACAAGCGCGATCGCCCTTCTGCTGATTTTCCCAACGCCGGACTAATCACATACATTGTCGTTCTGAGCAAATTATTTTCGCGCGTAGCAACGGCCATTTTGTCAAGGGAAACTAGCACAATTTTTTCATCTGGCCAGCCCAACCGATAACAAATCGCTACAGGCAAATCCGATGGGTAATGTTCCATCAATTTAGCTTGAGCTTGTTCGACATGGCGGGCACTCAAATACAGGCACAAACTCGCTTGATGAGCCGCTAAACTCGCCAATTCTTCGCGTTCCGGTACTTCTGTTCTGCCGCTAATTCGCGTCAAAATAATTGTCTGCACAACTCCCGGAACTGTCAACTCAATTTTAAGTTTAGCCGCCGCAAGTTGGAAAGCGCTAATTCCCGGGATTACCTCAAAAGCAATCCCCTCGGAAGCCAAAGCTTGCATTTGTTCGCCGACAGCCCCGTAGAGACAGGGATCGCCCGAATGGAGGCGGACGACGCTTTTTCCGTCGCGCACTCGTTCCACCATCAAAGGTACAATCTCTTCGAGGGTCTTATCCGCAGTTTGGATCACTTCAGCATCCGCGCGCACCCCATGCAAAATTTGCTCTGGGACTAGGGAATCAGCAAATAATATGACATCAGCCGCAGCCAGTAATTTTTGAGCCTTAACAGTCAACAAATCCGGATCTCCCGGGCCTGCACCTACAATGTATACCCTTGGAATTAGGGCTTCAATCTCTGTCAAACTCATGGCTGCTAAAAAATTTGCTAAATTTATGAACGCTTCCGGATGTACCTATTTTAGTTGGAAGTAAGAGATGGTAGATGCACCCTGGTTTTGAACCCTAGAGACTAACCTCTCTGGGGTTTTTTATTGATCCTCTGGCAATTTCGGAGCGATCTTTGCCCGATCGCTATTGGGGGAGACAACATCGGGTAAAGGTCGATCGAGCAAATAAAGCCAAGCCAACCCGCCCAACCCTAAAACGATCCCAGTCAAGCTTACCATTTGCGCCGTCCGCAGCGGCCCGAACATCAAACTATCAGTTCGCAACCCTTCAATCCAGACTCTACCAGAACTGTAAGCTGCGATATAAACTAAAAACAAAGCACCAGTTTTTAAGCGAATTTGGCCCTGCAAATCGCGGAAAAATAAAGTTAAAAGCAACCCAAATACTGTCAAATTCCACAGGGATTCGTAGAGAAATGTGGGGTGGAAGTATTCAAAATTAGCGTAGGCGGGCGGGCGGCTGTTTGGCGGAATATAGAGTTTCCAAGGCAAATCCGTAGGACTGCCAAAAGCTTCCGAGTTAAAGAAATTTCCCCAGCGTCCGATCGCCTGACCGAGAATTGCCGAAGGCGCGATTAAATCTGCCAATTGCCAAAAAGAAACTCGCTGAATTTTCGCAAAAATTAAAGCTGCGATCGTGCCACCCAAAATCGCCCCGTGAATGGCAATTCCGCCTTTCCAAATCGCAATAATATCTTCAGGCCTCTGGGCGTATTGCTGCCACTCGAAAGCCACGTAATAAATTCGAGCACAGGGAATAGCGCCCAGAACCAGCCAAATTGCCAAATCGCCCAGCAATTCCGGGTTAACGCGGCGTTTTTGGGCCAAGTATTGGGACAGACTCACCCCAATCAAGACGGCAGAAGCTATCAACAGCCCGTACCAGCGAATGGCTACGGGGCCAAGTTGAAAGATAATTGGGCCCGGCGATGTAAATTGAAACGCTAAGGGCAACGCAAGAATATTTAGCACCATAAAAGTTGCATTAATTGTGATGGAAAGCTGTCAAATTTGCATACCCTTTAACAAACTCCAGAGTTTATTTTAGGGGGCTGTGGTCATTTACACGCAATATTTGGGGAATTTTACCAAAAATTAACTGGATTCTTGATGCTGCTGATTTCGGTCTTGAGTTTTCTTTGTGAGTCCACAATAAGAGACCCCTAACCCCCTTTTTTAAAGAGGGGAACCGGATTATTCTTAAAGTCTCCCAGATTAAGAGGGATTTAGGGGGATGGAGACTTCACCTTTTGGAGGATTAACGGCAGCTTTGGTCTAGAAGTTTTAATATAGAGGGTGGCTTTAAATTTTCTGATGACCTATGTCTCCTACTTCCGTTTCTCAGGTGTACTCTTCTGGTAATTCCAAGGGCGCGAATCAGTCTCGCAAGACTGCTGCTTTGGCTGTTGAGTCGGGTAAAATTCCGCCCTTGCTGGGGGCGAGTTTAGCTGAGTTAACGGAGTGGGTGCAGCAAAATGGGCAACCTGCTTATCGCGGGAAGCAGTTGTACCAATGGATTTATGAGAGAGGCGCGCGATCGATCTCTGACATTTCTGTATTCTCGAAACAGTGGCGCGAGACTGTTGCTAAAATTCCGATCGGGCGATCGACCATTCACTATCGATCGGTCGCACCCGACGCCACGGTAAAGTATCTCTTAAAATTGGCAGACGGTCAAATCATTGAAACAGTCGGCATTCCCACAGAAAAACGGCTGACTGTGTGCGTCTCAGCCCAAGTTGGCTGCGCGATGGGCTGCGACTTTTGCGCTACCGGAAAAGGCGGTTTCAAGCGCAATTTAGAAAAACACGAAATCGTCGATCAAGTCTTGACTGTACAGCAAGATTTCGGCCGCAGAGTCAGCCACATCGTATTTATGGGAATGGGCGAACCCCTGCTGAATTTCGATAATGTTGTAGCTGCTGTCAAGTGTTTGAATCAAGACGTAGGAATTGGACAGCGAAATATCACGATTTCCACAGTAGGAATTCGCAATCGCATCAGCCAACTAGCCGAACATCAACTGCAAGTTACCCTCGCCGTCAGCCTCCACGCTTCCAATCAAAGATTGCGTGAAGAGTTAATTCCTAGCGCCCGCCCTTATCCTTTGGGTGAGTTAATTGCAGAATGTCGGGAATATGTGCGATCGACTGGACGCAGATTAAGTTTTGAATACGTACTTTTAGCAGGTGTGAATGACTTGCCGGAACACGCAGCCGAGTTAGCAACTCACTTGCGCGGTTTTCAGTGTCACGTCAATTTGATTCCTTACAATCCGATTCAGGAAGCTGAATACAAGCGACCGACTCCCAATCGAATTAACAGTTTCGTTGCGACTTTGAAGGAAAAGAAAATTGCAGTTAGCGTGCGGTATTCTCGCGGCTTAGAAGCAGATGCAGCCTGCGGACAATTGCGGGCATCCGAGGTTTAGGATTGGATTTTTAACCGCTAAAATTTGTCGTAGGGTGCTTTATACCTGAGATGTTGCACCATTCTCAATTAGCCTTTTGCGGGCGGGCAGGATGCCCACCCCACAAGAAAACTCCATCTTTGTGGAACAGGCATCTTGCCTGTTCTTGAGAATGGTGCAAGAGGTGAGTTAGACCGCGTTATTTTATCAATCATCTATAAACTACTTTGTGACGCACCATACTAAACTCTTTAAGGTGTTCTGCCTTTAAATTGTCTGTCCAAAAAAATCAAAGTCTTGTGGGGTGGGCGTCTCGCCCGCCCTGAGTATACAATTTAAATGCGCGACAGCTTACAAGCGTTTAACAAGTATCCACCGCAACTCTAACGGCGGTGTTTGTTGCACAGAAAATAAATCGCGCCCGCTAGCCCAACTCACAAACCAAGGTGTCGGCGGCCAAGCCGAGTCAGGCAAATGTTTTTGTTCGTATTCAATCACAGATTCATCAGAAATAATTTCTAACGGCAAACCCTCTATTGCGGCTTGCAATTCTTGTCTGGTAATCAGATAAGACCAACACAATTCAGACATTTGTTTTGCCATTTCATCGGGTTCGTACCCATCTACAGCTAAGAAAGCACTGAATAAGATAAACCCGCCGCTTAAAACGGCATCGGACATTTTGCCGAGGAAAAGACGAATTTGTTCGGGGTAGCGGAAATGAGAGAGAACTTCGGTAGCAATGGCTAATTTGTACCGATAAGTTTTCATCCTCAATAATGGATCTAAAACGTCGCCTTGGGTGACATTTATCGGCAAGTTTTCGGCGGTGGCTGCTGCTGATAGTTTCTCGGCAAATATCGGTGTTAGTTCGATCGCATCCACGGAATGGCCTAACCTTGCTAAAGGCAAACTATTGCGCCCTGGGCCCGCACCGACATCTAAAATAGGTGCTTTTCCCGGTTCGCCTAATTCGGCAGCAATGGCGATGACTTTGGCATCGGGATGGCTGCCGAATAAAGGTTCGGGGCGAATATCCGGCCAGCTATGATATTTCTGCGCCATTGATTCGACTTGAATCTTGGTATTCAGAGTAATGCCACCGGCTAAACCGCTTTGGGAATTGGCGGGAAAATAGGAGACTATTAGATTAGCGTGGGGGGAATTTTTGAATCCTTCTGCTAAGGCGTTGGCGATTAATGTTCGCAAGTTTTCGGCTTGGGCAGCGTCGATGTTTTGTCCGAGAATGTTTAAGAAGTCTGAGAGTAATTTAAGATAGTCGTCTAGCATCGATGGCAAGCAAGGCAGATAGAATTCTCCCTTGAGGCCGATGCTCCTTTTGAGCCTTTCTTTGAGAATTAATTTCAGGCGATTCGAGTCTGTCAGCGGCGGGTCTGTTTCGGGTGATGCGCTGACTGGCAATTCGGGGATAGATGCAGCACTGGTGAGGTTTTTAGTCACAATATTTTCGATTAGATTCGGCAATAAGTGCGAGCGCACCGAGCATAATCTTGTGCTCTTGCACCTGAATTCGAGCGTGCAAGGTTTCTGCGGTATCATCCGGCAATACTGGCACCGCAGCCTGCATTAAAATCGGCCCGCTGTCTACTTCTAAACGGGCGATATGCACCGTACATCCGGTGATTTTAACCTTGGCAGCCAGTGCTTGCTCGACGGCGCGAATTCCTGGGAAACTCGGCAGTAAGCTGGGGTGAATGTTAATAACGCGATCGGGAAAAGCATCAAACAAAACTTTGGTAACAATTCGCATCCAACCCGCCATCACGACCCATTCTACATCATATTCTTGAAAAGTTTTGACAATTTTTGTATCTAATTCTTCGCGGCTTTTGCAGTCGCGGTGATTGAGCAGAATCGAGGGAATGCCGTATTTTTCTGCTCGGGCGGCGGCTTTTGCTTCGGGGTTGTTGTAAATTAATACTGGGATTTTAGCGTTGAGTTGTTGATTTTGGATGGCTTGGGCAATTACCTCGAAGTTGCTGCCGCTTCCTGATGCTAAAACTCCTAATTTTAATGGAGGATGGGCCGGATCGATCGCACTTTTGCCAATCTCAGGAGAAATCAGGCAGGCATTGGAATTAACAGATACTGGATTAGCGGTCATAAAGATAAAAACTATTCACTCGTATTCTACAATACAGGTAAAGGGTAAGGCGTGCTTCGGCGCACTCTACATGGAGATATTGCGTAAGTCCTAAGTATATTATTTTTTTTCGCTGACCGACTGATTCACTCCTATTCTACAATATTCTCAAAAAACTCTTCCCTGAGAATCGAATAAAGTTTTATATCCCAATATCTGTCTTTCACAAATAGGTGCTGTCGCAATACCCCTTCCAATTGCATCCCCACTTTTTCCATTACCCGAGCGGAAGCAATATTGTTAACTTCACATCGAGCCATTATTCGATTCAGCAACATCTCCCGAAAGCCGAATTCAATAACTGCATTGACAGCCTCGCTCATGTATCCTTCGCCCCAATAGCTCCTAGAGAGTGCGTAGCCAATTTCCGCGCGGCTGTGCGTCATGCTCCATTCCACAAATCCGCAAGTCCCGATAAACTTTTTCTCGACTTTGTGGACAATTCCCCAATCTACAAGCTCTCGTCTTTTGTACATTTTTGTAAGTGACTTGAGAAAGTATTTAGTGTCTTCGATCGAGGTGTGGGTTGACCACATTGTGTATTGTGATACTTCGGGGTTTGAGGCATACTCAAACATATCGCTCGCATCGTTTAAAGTAATTTTTCGGAGTAGGAGCCTTTCAGTTTCTATAGTGGGTAAATGAGCTAATATATCGAGAAGGTTCATTTTGACATTGACCTATATTGTGATACCATTTAAAACTAAAAGCTAAAATTTACAAGCCAATGGTTCGGATTAAATTTGGGCGTTTTAACTGGTTGGATAATGATGCGATCGCAGCTTGGACTTTTCTGGCCCCAGCTTTGCTGTTTCTGGGTACTTTTTTGATTTGGCCGATCGCCTATTTATTTTACCTCAGCTTTACCAGCGGCAGCTTTACCCAGTCGGGAGTGCGTTGGATTGGCTTCAACAACTACTGGCGTCTAGTCACAAACCCGGATTTCTGGCAAATTATCCAAAATACGCTCTATTTTACTACTGCAACAGTCATTCCCAGTTTAGTGATTCCACTGGGCTTAGCAGTTTTGCTAAATCGCTCGTTTGCTTGGCGAGGAGCTCTCCGCACCGCTTATTTCATTCCTTCGATTACCTCTTTAGTTGCAGTGGGCTTGGGTTGGCGGTGGTTGTTTCAAACTGACGGCCCGGTGAATAATGCCCTAAGTGCGATCGGCTTAAATCCAATTCCTTGGCTTAGCAGCACAGTTTGGGCAATGCCAGTGATAATTCTGCTCAGTGTTTGGAAACAATTAGGCTTTAATATGGTAGTATTTTTAGCAGGATTGCAAGCAATTCCGGTAAATCGTTACGAAGCTGCAGAATTGGATGGAGCTAATGCTTGGCAGCAATTTTTGTACATCACTTTACCCGGTTTGCGGCCGACTTTAGTATTTGCTACCGTCACTACTGCTATTTTTACTCTGCGGAGTTTCGAGCAAGTTTACGTCATCACCGGCGGCGGCCCTTTGAACTCTACTAATTTGCTAGTTTATTATATTTACGAGCAAGCTTTTTCACAATTTGATTTTGGCTATGCAGCCGCAGCGGCAACTTTCCTGATGGCTGTAGCTTTGCTATTAGTTTATTTACAACTAAAAGTTTGGGGCGAAGATGCTTGATATCACGTCCGGTAGCATCCTTCGTGTGTGGTTCGTGTATGGGCGGGGCGGGTTTACGAGATTGTTTGTTTTAGGCAATTATGGTTGGTAAAACCCGCCCATACGCACAAATTATACAATTAACCATGCCCAATGCTCCATTACTAATTCCCAATTTTATATTCCATGTGTTCTGCAGTTTGTTCAGCTTGTGCTGTACCCAAAAGTTTGCCGACAACGTGCAAAGACATATCAATTCCCGCAGCAATTCCCCCAGAAGTGATGATTTTGCCGTTATCTACAAATCGCTGATTTTCGATAATAGTTGTGTTGGGAGCTAATTCTTTCAATAAACCCAATACTTGATGGTGTGTAGTTGCTTCCAAACCTTCCAACAAACCAGCTTTTGCCAAAAGCAGTGAACCCGTACAGACAGAAAGCACTAATTCTGCTGTTGGCGCACAATCTTTTATCCAATTAATAACTGCTGAATTATCGATTAACTTTCTCGTACCTTGTCCTCCCGGTACAATTAAAATATCCGGTGGCGGACAATCGGAAATGGTGCAGTCGGGATTTACACTCAAACCGTTGCGGGCGTTGACAGCACCGGGATGTTCCGCTACGGTAGAGACTGCAAAAGGTCGATCGCCCTTACTTAATTCTGATGTCACCGAAAACACTTCAAAAGGGCCTGCAAAGTCCAGTACCTCGACATCATCGAACATTAAAATAGCTACGTTCCTAGTTGCCATAAGACATACTTCTGATAGAGACCAAAATATCGGCGATTTGTTATCGTAGAACTGGTATAATTTAAATCATTAAAGCTATGCCGAAAATTATTCGCCATCGCGCCCTGAAACTCTGTGTTTTGTGTCTGGCTTGTGCCTTAGCAATTGCTGTTTCGCCAATTTTTACGCCCGCTCAATCCACAACTCAATTAGAATTTCGCATTATTCAATTAGAACGTCAAATTTCTGAACTCAGAGGACAAATCTACAGTTTGCAGAATCAAGGTTCTCGAGTTAACAGGTCTCCGTCTCCTTCCGGTTCTGGTCGGACAAATGCTAGAATGCTGTCGGGAGACCCGATGTTTGATAATTTAGCAACTTTGGCAATTGAAACTAAGCAAGATGTTATCAAAATTCAAGAGCGGTTGTCAAAGCTAGAATCGTCCAGAAATCGCTAGAGAAGTCATTAGTTAGAAGAAAGAGGGAAGAAGGAAGGCACGACACGGATTTTGACACGGATACAGGGATTAATTATTGAGCAAAAGTCGGAAGTCAGGAGTCAGAAGGAAGAGGGAAAAAGTCAGTAGTCATTAGTTAGAAGAATGAAGTCATATTCTCGCCAACTCCAAACTCCAAACTGTCCCCCTCTCCATCTCTCCCATTCTCCGACGTTGAGGTCGAGAACAGCAGGGTCTGCTAAAAGTTAAGTTGCAGAACTATTCAATGATATGGAAATAAAAGCCTGCAACCACAAAATTGATTGCTAACAGCAAGAGAAACCAGCCTGCGCGAAATGTGTAAGGGAATTTGCCCGTTTTCATCACGGAGTCGGATTTTAATTGGTTCTTCGCTATCTCTGGCATAGGTAAAGCTCCTAATTCATAATGTCACTCTATTTACAAATAGCAGAGAGCGTCGCACTTATGCACAATCCTCTAGAGTTATTTTTTGTAACAAGGAGTTTATACCGAGTGGAATTCAAATTAGTTTCAATCGCTCTCTCCGGCGTGGTAGGAACTGCGGACGAGAGGCCCCGATCGCACGCGCTCAAACCCCATCTCCCGGGCGATCGACCCGAAACGGTCAAATTCGGCTGGCGTCCAGTATTTACGCACTGGGAGGTGATCTAGAGATGGTCTCATGTATTGACCGAGGGTGAGCCGATCGCACTTGGCATCCCGCAAATCTGTCATCGCTTCGAGTATCTCGGCTTCGGTTTCCCCGTGTCCCAACATCAAACCGGATTTGGTGGGAATAGTTGGGTCATATTGCTTAACAATATGCAGAACATCGATCGAGCGATCGTACTTCGCCCCCCTCCGCACCGGCCCTTGCAAGCGACGCACCGTCTCAATATTGTGGTTGTAACAAGCCGGTTTAGCCTCCACCACCGTCCGAATCCGCTCTCGCTGCAACTCATCGATCCCTGAATTCTCCCCCTCTGAACTCCTCCCCATTCCCCCCCAAAAATCCGGCGTCAGCACCTCAACTTCAGTATCCGGGTTTAAGAGGCGGATTTGGGCGATCGTCCTGGCAAACCAACCCGCACCCCCATCCGGCAAATCATCCCTCGCCACCGAAGTCAGCACCGCATAGCGCAAACCCAACAAATGCACAGCCTCGGCCACCTTTTTCGGTTCCTCCGGGTCTAGCGGCATCGGAGAATGACCTTTATCTACTTGACAAAAAGCACAAGCGCGGGTGCAAGTCGGCCCCATCAACAAAAAAGTCGCCGTTTTTTGCGCGTAGCACTCGCCCCGGTTGGGGCATCTCCCCTCCTCACAAATCGTGTGAATTTGCCGCTGTTTGATAATTTTTTGCACTTGGGAAAGTTCGCTAGCTTTGCCAACTGGTCTACGCAACCATTCCGGCATCGCCTCGATTTCACCCCGCATTTGGGCGGCAACTGCTTTGACAGTAGGAGTTTTAGGAGTTTGGGGCGACATAAAATTAAGTGGCGATTGAGTTAATTCCTTCGATCGTATCCGAAATCAAAGCCCCTGAACTTGTAGGAGTATCACCCGAAATCAGGAGCGCGCCGAGGTGCAACAAAACTAAACTCGCCCAGAATTATGGGTAGAATTCTGTTAGGGATATACTGAAGGTTGCAAATCATCACTCATTCATTACTGAAGGAGTCAGTCGTGGCTGGTCAAAAAATCTTGGTAATCGATGACAGTAAAGTCATCCGCGTCCGAGTCCGAGAGATGTTGCCTCAGGGTAACTTTGAAGTTCTAGAAGCAAAAGACGGCGAAGAGGGACTCAAACTGATCCGTCAAGCCCGGCCAAATCTAATTATGTTAGATTTCCTACTGCCCAAAGTCAGCGGTTGGGAAGTGTATCAAAAAGTGCAAGCCCATCCTGAGCTTTCTAAGATACCTTTGGTGATCATGTCGGGCCGCGAAGAAGAGGTGATGGAAAAAATTCCGAAACCCTTTGAGAAGCATTTTTTTGCATTCATCGCCAAACCGTTTGAGAAGAAGCAGCTAACCGAGGCAATCAAATCGGCGATGGTACTGGCCAAAAAGAAACCAGTGCCGGAAGCCCCAGCCGCCGCCGCTGCACCCACTTCTGGAGGGGGCGCCGCCGAAATTCAGGCGATGACTGCGAAAATGGCGAAAATGCAAGCGGAAATTGATGCACTCAAAAAACAAATGACTCAGGTGATTACCATCATCAAGCAGAAATTGAAATAATTCTGCTGTTTTTTGAAGGCACTTATGTAGAAGGAAACTTCCACACCGTGCAACTTTCAGTTGAGTCTCAAAGGCTGCGATTTTATCTGCATTTTTTTGCCAAATTGTTTGAGCGAGTGCGATCGCCAATAGCCTGCAACTGGTTTCTCAAAATCCCAGTGAGAAAATCAATTAAAAGTTAAAAATAAAACAAGGGAGGAAATTAATTATTAATTAATATTAGGATTTTTAATTCCCGCTCGTTCCACACTCAATTATTAACTCCTCAGTCTCATTTTTTTGGTTAATGACTAACGACTATTCCGATTTTTTGCCTCAACTGCGTGCCTCAACAGAGCAATTATTGAAAAGATTAGACTGCTTCGATCGAGCGCAGGTATTAGCGATCGGAGATTTGACCTTGGACGAGTTTCTTACCGGACAAGTAGAGCGAATTTCCCGCGAAGCACCTGTGTTGATTTTGCGCTACGAAAATACTCAGCAAGTACCCGGAGGTGGCGCAAATGCGGTCTATAATTTAGCCAAACTGGGAGGCAAAGTAAAAGTTGCTGGTTTGGTGGGAAAAGACGACCAGGGAAAGGCTTTGTGCGGTATTTTTGAGGCGGCGGGAATTGATACGGGTGGGATTTTAATCGATTCGCAGCGTCCAACAGTCACCAAAACTCGAATTTCCGGGCACGCGCGGCAGTCAGTGACTCAGCAAATTGTCCGAGTCGATCGCAAATCGGACGAGTTGCCGGATTTAGATTTGCAGTTGCAACTGGCAGACTACATCCGGCAGCAAATACCGACAGTAGATGCAGTGGTTTGTTCCGACTACGGCGACGGAGTTTGGACGAATTTGGCGATCGAATCGGCAGTGGTTCCCGGCAAAACAATAGTAGACGCTCAAACCAATTTGCAGCGATATTCTGGAGCAATGTTATTTACTCCCAACTTGCCCGAAGCCGAGCAAGCCGTCGGATTTGCTATCAAAAACCCTCAAACTTTAATGCAAGCAGGACGGGATTTGTTGAACTTAACTCAAGCTCAAAAAATTCTGATTACTCGCGGCGAAGAAGGGATGACTTTGTTTGAAAGGGCGAACGGCGAAGAAATCAAAAATTCACCCTCTCCAACATCCATTTGTGAAAAGGGGGAATTTGCCATTCAAAGTTGGGACATTCCCCCTTTTAACAAGACTGATGTATTCGACGTAACCGGTGCTGGAGATACAGTTGTAGCAGCAATGACTTTAGCTTTGTGCGTCGGTGCATCTGGTTGGGAAGCGGCAGTTTTGGGCAATTTGGCGGCTAGTATTGTCGTGCGTCAGTTCGGTACGGCAACGACGACAGCAGACGAAATGAAAGAAGCTTTGAAAACGATGATTGATCACTAATCAGTTGTAATGGGTGATTGATTATTACTTGTTCCCAAGCTCTTTTTGGGAACGCAGATCCGGAGGCTCAGCCTCCAATTTTCCCGATCGCTTTTCGAGGCCGAGCCTCTGGATATCGGTTCCCAGGAAGAGCCTGGGAACCAGTTAAAATTCCCAATTCCCAATAACTACTTACTCTTTTTCAAAATTTGTCCCTTGTCATCAATTGTCAAACCGCTATTGGGAAAATCGCTCTTTGTCAAACGGTCAATCAACCCCACAGTCCTAAAATTGTTATCAACAGCCGGCACACCTCGCCCGTCAAGTTGGACGGGGATAATCTTACCAGAAACAAAATCCCCTTGCGGAGTCATTTTCACATCCAAAATTAGAGATTTACCGAGTGCTCCTGCTGAGGACAAAGTGCGATAACCCAAAAAATTGCCCAGCGAATAAGCAACCAATTTCCCTTTATAAAGTTCCATAGCTCTGGGAACGTGCGGGCCATGTCCCAAAATCAAATCTGCTCCCGCATCAATCATCGTCCGCGAAAACAAAACCATATTTCCCCGGTTTTCTCCGTAAAAGAACTCAGTTTTATTTCTCACATTCTGAGCTCCCGTTCCTTCAGATCCAGCATGAACTGATATCACTACAATATCAGCTTTTTCCTTAGCTTTTTTGACAACTTCTGAGCCTGCTTTCAGTTCCAGCAAAGAATTGTGAACGTCGCCGTAGTTGCTGAAACCGATAAAGGCAAAATTCACGCCCTTGACATTTTTATAAACAATTTGATCTCTTTTACCAACAGCCTTCATGCCATTGCTGTCGATGTTTTTAATCGTGTCATTAAATCCCTGCTCGTGAAAATCGTAAGAGTGATTGTTGGCAATACTCAAAATATCAAAACCAACATCTTTGAAGATTTTGGCATAACTCGGAGGCGTCCGAAAGGCAATCAGCATTCGTCCGCCGCCTGCTTTGGAACTGTAAGGATAATCGGTCATCGTGCTTTCAAAATTGCCAAACAGAATATCAGCTCCTTTGAGGTACGGTTTTACCGACTCTAATAACATCTCTTTTTTTGCCGGCAGTTTGTTGTAGGGATAATTTGTACCGGGAACCATGTCGCCAACTGCTTTGATACTGACAGTTGCCGGCACAATGGCAGGTTTTTTGGCAGCAGGGGAGGGCGATTTTGGATCGGGAAGGGGTTTGGCTGGGGCTGCTGGTGCTGGTGTGGAGCTCACTTCTTGTACCGCAGGCTTTGACGTTAGAGGGTTATTAGTAGCGGTGGTTGAGGATTTGTAAAGTTGAGAAGCCAAAACAAAGCCGGATATCGGCACGAGAATTAGACTCAGAGCACCGAGTGACAGCCCAGATTTTTTAGTTTTAGTGCGGGCTAACTCTGGCTGGGGTGATTGCTTTTGCTGGCTTTGATTTGGGGGTTTTGGAGTGGGGATTTTAGGGGGTTGGGGCGGAGATTGTTCTGGTGTTGGAGGGGGCGCAGTTGTGACATTTTGAGGTTTTTCTAGCTTGGGCAAAGTTACAGGAATGGGAGAAGTGGCTACACTAGCGGCTACTGCTGCACTCGCAGCTACTGCGGCATTCACGGCAACTAATGCACTCACGGGTTCGGAAGTCAAGCGTTTTTTTAATTCTACCGTCTGAGTCCAAGCGGGCAATTGCTCGCCGTCGCGCCGCCCGTAAACTGTCACTGAGTAAAGGTTATTTGGTTGCAGCCGCTGCAACCCTTTGACTGCGACTCGGAGACAGGCTTCTTCTGCGGGTAAATGTTCTGCTTCCAGCAGCAGGTGCAGGGTGTCATTTTCGCGGCTGGCTTTAGCCGTGACGCCGAAGCTTTGGAGTGCTTGGCCGATCAGAAATGCGATCGCCCTGGCATCGCCTTCTTTTGCTAAATTTAAAATATCTTGTTGGCTCACAAACGCCTCTACTCTCACACTAGAAATTTAGCTCGATCTTATATCAAATTTGGCGGCACAGCATTAAATACCCATTGATTTAACTTAAATAAGTGGGTAGAAATAAACAAAACGTTGGCATAGGACGCCTGCGTGAAACGGTCTACTCGCTGTCACTATAGCTCCTAACTAAATCCGACCCTACTTTTACAAGATAGTATGATTTTTGGCGCTGGCTAGCTGAATACAATATTTCCTAACGGTTATCTTAGCCGATCGCCCAAACACTTCTATCCGGCATAATTGCCCCCTTCAAATTAACATCTGTCAAATCAGCGCTCTCTTTCTTACAGCATTTTTGGTAAATAAAACTGGTTTACGATCTCCAGAGTGCGTCCTTGAATGTACTGAAAATATGCGGTTTAGCAGGGAAGAATTAACGAAAAAACCAGGTTTCTCGTTTCCAGTGCCAATCCCCCTGTCCCACTTGGGCCCAAATTCAGACAATAACGATCGACCCGCAGGCTCGGAAGCTTGTTAAACTCTTGGTCATGCCACGCTATTAGTGAGAAATCGACGGCGAGCCAAAATCGTCTGCTAGCGCCCCCGCAGTGCTGCGCTGCGGGGCCTGCACTGCACACTGCACGTAGGTGAGATTAGCTGCAATCAACTTTCGGGATGCCGCTGCTAAAGTCGCGGCCGCCAATGTAGTTGTTCATTTTAAACTAATTATTTAAAGGAGTTGCACGTCAATGACACAATTGTGCTTATAAGATCTGGCTCGGTGCCCTCTCAAACCAGGGTTTTTCGCTAGTCTGGTGCTATTTGTAAGTTAGTTAAGCCCATAGCAGCTAGGATCGAGCTAACTCAAGGTTAAACTAAAGCTCGTCATGCGGCGTTGCCTCTCAAAACCCGGATTGAGTCTTATGGCGCATTACCGCTCCTCTGTATGTTTGTTCACCTGCATTGCCTGTCTGGGCGCTGCGTTCAGTCCAAGTGCGGACGGAAAGCACCATGCTCTCAATGCTTCCTACCGGGCTGTTTCCCCAGAAATTGCTCAGGCGAACTCTCCCCCGGACGATCGCCAGGATTCCAAGCCTTCAAAGCCGTCTCCAGCGCCCGATAAAAACAAATCTCAGCCGTCCAAAACATCCAAATCTAATTCTAAGATCCCGAAATCGGTATCCAATTTGATCGTCATTTTGTCTCGTCAGCGGGGGTTCTTAATGTTGGGTTTGGCAGCAGTTGTCGTCACGGCAGCGGCAGTATTTATCATGCTCAAATTAGTTAGCAGTGACGAGTCAAATTTTTCTAAGCGAAGACGAGGAAGATTTGATCGCCACAACCAAAGAAACTCTCAATTTACTAATCCCGATTCTCCTACAAACTCGCACGAAAGTAGACCGAAAGAGACTTCTTCGGGGCGACAGTCACCGTCAGCCTTGCCCTACCCTTTTGATTTGCCAAGAGGCCACAGTATCGAGAGCAGCGATCGACCTTTACCGTTTATCATGGAATCCGGGGAACCAGAATCCAAGGATGCAGCAGTCGAGGGCGAGCGCATTAATTCCGACACCTCGCCCTTGGAAACTCACAGCAACGGATACAGCAACACAGGTTTCAACATTCCCGAAACCACTAATCAAACGGATTCCCTAGCGAAGAAGAAAGGTATTGCTCTTCCCGAAACGGATGGTAGACCTAAAGTTGATATTATTGAAGCACTGATTGAAGATTTGCAGCAGCTAAATCCGGCCAAGAGAGGCAAAGCAATTTGGGAACTAGGCCAGCGGGGAGATTCCAGAGCAGTGGAACCGTTGCTCGATTTGCTAGCAAATTCCGACTCCAAGCAGTACAGTCTAATTTTGGCAAGTCTCTCGGAAATTGGCATCCGCACGCTCAAACCCATGAATAATGCGTGGTCAATTTCGCTGCAAAATGAAAATCCCGAAGTGCGTAAAAATGCAATTCGCGACTTGACGCGGATTTACGAATTGGTGCATCAAATCAGTTACTTGTTGCACCGTGCGACGGACGATCCAGATCCAGAAGTTCAGGAAACTGCTCGCTGGGCAATCAATCAGTTGAACCGCCTCCGTCCGCGTTCTGGGATGGATTAATAAATGTAGCAATTTTCAAATAATTTGAACTTGAGATGTGAAATTGGAAATTTATAATTTAGATTATGTTAAAATTAGTGAATGCTGACTAATGACTAAGGACTAATGACTAATAACCATTTAAAACTATTGTTCCTCTCAACTTCAGTCGGTCAACTAGGTTCTGGGTTGGGCGGCGGAGTCGAACTTACAGTCCTTAACATCGCTAAAGAATTACAGAGTCGCGGTCATAAAATAGCAGTTGTAGCGCCGATAGGTTCAGTTTTAGAATCAATTCCCGTAATCGAAATAAGGGGTGATTTGCAAGTAACGGCCCAAACACAAAATTACAATGATCCTATTGTGATGCCCGCAGATTCTGTGCTGGCGAATATGTGGGAATATGCTCGCCAAGTTCAGGATGAATGGGATGTCATTGTTAATTTTGCCTACGATTGGCTGCCGTTTTATTTGACACCATTTTTTAGGACTCCGATCGCACATTTGATCAGCATGGGCTCCCTTTCTGCAGCCCTCGATCGCATTGCCGGACAAACCGCCCTCCAGTTTCCTGGTACGATCGGAGTTCACACCGCTTCTCAAGCCAAAACATTCGCCTTTGCCGATGAATGTCAGTTGTTGGGAAATGGCATAGATTTATCCCTGTACGAATTTTGCAACAAACCGCAGTCTAAATTAGCTTGGCTAGGCCGCATCGCCCCGGAGAAAGGTTTAGAAGACGCAGTAGCAGCAGCGAAAATTACAGGCATTACCCTGAAAATTATGGGCAAAATGCAAGATGAGGATTATTGGCATAAAATTTGTGCTGATTACCCGGATGCTCCGGTAGAATATTTAGGGTTTCTGACAACAACCCAAATGCAAGAGCAAGTCCGTCAGTGCCGAGCATTGTTGATGACACCACGTTGGGTGGAAGCTTTCGGAAATGTTGCGATCGAGGCTTTAGCGTGCGGTGTACCCGTGATTGCTTACGAGCGCGGGGGGCCGGCGGAAATTGTGAGAGACGGACTGACGGGCTTTTTAGTGCAGCCTGATAGCGTAAATGGCTTGGTAGGTGCGATCGCCCGCTTAGACCAAATTGACCGCAGTGCTTGCAGGCGACAAGCAGAGGTAGAATATTCTTTAGCAGCTTTGGGCGATCGTTGTGAACACTGGTTCAAATCTAACACTGCTAGTAGGGTGCGTCAGTAATAATACTGGCCAATTTTTAGAAAGATTCGCTGACTGACGCAGCTTACAAGTTTATTGAGCAGCAATTCCACTCTATTCTAAAATTGAGTTAAATAAACTCTTAATCGACCACAAAAAAAGCAAACTGAAAAAACTATGGCAACCGAACGTTTAGTGCTTTTATCCAGTAGAGAAATCGAAAAAATGCGCCAAGCAGGCCGTTTAGCGGCCGAACTTCTGCTACATCTCGAACCGATGGTTAAACCGGGAGTAAGCACTCTTGAAATTAACGATGAAGCCGAACGCTGGACTTTGGCACACGGAGCAAAAAGCGCTCCGCTAGGCTATAAAGGATTTCCCAAATCTCTGTGTGCTAGCGTCAATGAAGTAGTCTGTCACGGCATCCCCAATGCGAAACAAATTCTTAAAGAAGGTGACATTATTAATATTGATGTAACACCTTTAGTTGATGGCTATCATGGCGATACTTCCAAAACTTTTTTTGTGGGAAAACCTTCACCAGTAGCGAAAAAGTTAGTTGAAGTAACCGAGGAATGTTTAAGAAGAGGAATTGCGGAAGTCAAACCGGGTGCTCGTACCGGCGACATCGGTGCAGCGATTCAAGAATATGCTGAAGCACAGGGTTTTTCGGTAGTGCGAAATTTTGCGGGGCACGGGATTCACCGAGTCTTTCACACTGAACCGGAAATTCTGCACTACGGCAAGCGGGGCACGGGAAAGAAGCTCAGACAAGGCATGGTTTTTACGATCGAGCCAATGATTAATGAGGGTACTTGGGAAGTGGAAATTTTGGGCGACGGTTGGACATCTATCACCAAGGATGGAAAGCTTTCGGCTCAATTTGAACACACTCTGGCTGTGACTGATTCTGGGGTGGAAATTCTGACTTTACCGTAGTAATGATTAACAAACAGTCTGAAAAACTCACTCCTAAATCAATAGTAATTAACCATATGCCGTAGGGGCGGGTTTCACCGACAATATCTAAGGATTATCAACAATCTAGATAAACCCGCCCCGCCACAACCGATAACCTATACCAACCTGAAATTTGCATCGAATCAGAAAATGTAGGTTTGTATTTATGGGTGGGTGGGGGCGGGTTTTCGAGATAGTCTGTTTTAGTCAGAAATTGTCTGTAAAACCCGCCCCTACAGAATTAGGATGTATTCACCAAACACGATCTAACTAATAATAAATAACTAATAACTAATGACTGACATAAAATTTCTGCAACCAGGAGATTTGCTCAAAGTAATTGCCCCTAGTGGCACTTTGCGAGAATCAACTAACTTTGAAAAGGGTGTAGAAATTTGGAAATCTCGCGGCTATCGACTTGAATTAACACCGGGTTTTGACGATCGCTGGGGCTATTTGGCCGGTTCCGACGAAAACCGGGTCCGACAGTTGGCAGATGCCCTCAATGACCCGGATTGTCGCGGTATTCTCTGCGTTCGAGGCGGTTTCGGCAGCACTCGACTTTTGGAAAAAGGAAATGTGGGAAAGGCGGAAAATTCCCAATTTCCAACTCCCGATTCCCATTCGCCGAAATGGTTAATCGGCTTTTCAGATATTACTGCTTTGCTGTGGAATCAGGCTAAATTGGGCGTTTGGGGCGTTCACGGGCCGATGCTGACAACTTTGGGTGCTGAACCGGATTGGTCTGTCGATCGACTTTTTGACTGCATAGAAGGTCGTCCCTTACAATCTTTGCAAGGGAAAGGATGGGGCAGCGGACAAGCCACCGGGCGGCTGTTTCCTGCGAATCTGACGGTGGCTTCTCATTTGCTCGGAACCCCGTATCAACCGGATTTGACCGGGGTTATTCTCGCATTTGAGGATGTTTCTGAGGCTCCTTACAGGGTCGATCGAATGTTGACTTTGTGGCGGATGGCGGGGGCTTTCGCTGGGGTGCGGGGCATTGCTTTGGGGCGCTTCAGTCGTTGCGAGATTGACCCGAGTATTCCCAGTTTTAGCATTGAAGAGGTTTTGCGCGATCGGCTGGGGGACTTGAATATTCCGATTGTCTCGGATTTGCCCTTCGGCCACGAGGGGGTTAACGCTGCTTTGCCCATGGGAATCATGGCTTGTCTCGACGCTGAATCGGGATTGCTGATTTGCGGCGATAAATCGCAACTTTAGATTAGAGATCAACGTCTATAACTTTAACTTGAGATTTTCCACCAGCTAAATAGCGGGGTTGGGTGAGGTAGACACGGTTGGCAGAAATTACATTTAAAATGGATTGTGTATGCAAATGTCGGCGCCAAGAAAGCAAAAAGATTTTAAATTTTTCCAGAGGTTGATATGAAAGCACACAACTTGTTAAACAGTATTGCTGCCGCAGTCCTAGTTACGGGATTGGCACTTACGGGGATTTCCTCTAGTGCGGTTGGCGAACAGATAGGGAATAACGATCGCATAGATGGAGTAATTCGCCGCACTTCCCCGATTTACCGTTTCCGAAATATGTGGGTTCCGGGATCTCCGACGGAAGAATTGCGCGGGCAAGAATACACATTCAACGCTCGGGAAGGCGATAACATTGAAGTGTTTTTAGACACAGATAGAAGTCGCGGTTTTACTCCCGTCATGGTGCTGTTTTACGGGAACAACAAACAAGTCGCTTTTACGCAAGACCGTTCTTTTAATTATCAAATTCCCCGTAGTGGCGATTACAAACTGTTAGTGTTAGCAAAAGATGCTGCCAGGGGCGGTAACTACACGCTGGAAGTTTCGGGAATTGATGGGGGGGACAGACGAGCTCGCAATTCGCGGGACGATTGGTACACGAGGCGAGATGACGATCAATATGACAGAGCACAGCTTCTGCAAGATGATTTTGGCTTGCGGTCTGTTGATTGTCGCGAGAGACGTTCTATGGTGAGAGTCAGGTTTGACGATGGTAATCAAGATTCAACTTACTGCGCTGTCCCGAATAGAAGGTTTCCGGCGGGAGATTATTACTACAATTCACGGACTAGAGATTTAGACTCCGCAAGGCGGAATGATAGTAGATTCGATGCGGACCGAGATCAATGTCGGGTAGTGGTGGGCGGAGTTTGTGTGACGAGGTAAGTAGGTCAAAGTGTAGGGCGGAATCAGAAACCCGGTTTCTACGAAGAAACCGGGTTTCTGAGCCTATACACAGGACTTATACAGTCCTTTATATACGAGTCGATCTGCGGCCATCGCCTCACTTTCTTTGGCAATGACAAAATACACATTTGTACACACAACTATTTTGTCAAAAAGGACGATCGCACAGTGGTAAGCTACCAAAGGCATTGAAATATCTAAGGTAGAGAAAAGTTAAAATGTCGGCATTAAATGAAGTTCCCTTGTTGTTGCGGGCAGCCCGCGGCGAAACCCTAGACCGCCCGCCCGTGTGGATGATGCGCCAAGCCGGCCGCTACATGAAGGCTTATCGAGATTTGCGAGAAAAGTATCCCTCGTTTCGCGAACGTTCCGAAATTCCCGAAGTTGCGATCGAAGTTTCCCTTCAGCCGTGGCGCGCGTTTCAACCCGACGGCGTAATCCTGTTTTCCGATATTGTCACCCCCATGCCGGGTTTGGGCATCGACATGGACATCGCCGAAGGCAAAGGCCCGATTATCCACGCACCCATCCGCACTCAGCAGCAAATCGACGCGCTGCAACCGCTGAACCCGGAAGAAAGCTTGCCGTTTATCAAAACCATCCTCAAATCCCTGCGCGAGGAAGTCGGCAACAAATCCACCGTGCTCGGTTTTGTGGGCGCGCCGTGGACGCTGGCGGCCTATGCCGTTGAGGGCAAAGGTTCTAAGGATTATGCCATCATCAAAAACATGGCATTTTCCGATCCAACTTTACTGCATCAGTTGCTGTCGAAATTCGCCGATGCGATCGCAGTTTACGTGCGCTATCAAATCGACTGCGGCGCGCAAGTAGTGCAAATGTTCGACTCCTGGGCCGGTCAACTCTCCCCGCAGGACTACGACACCTTCGCTCTACCTTACCAGAAACAAGTATTCGAGCAAGTCAAAAAAACCCATCCCGACACACCGCTAATTCTGTTAGTCACTGGAAGTGCCGGCATCCTCGAACGTATGGCAACATCCGGTGCGGATATCGTCAGCGTCGATTGGACTGTTGACATGGCCGACGCGCGCCGACGTTTGGGCCCGAATATGAACGTTCAAGGAAATCTCGATCCGGGCGTGTTGTTTGGTTCTCAACCGTTTATTCGCGATCGAATTCTTGATACAATTCGCAAAGCGGGCCCGCGCGGACACATCCTCAATTTGGGACACGGTGTATTACCGGGAACTCCCGAAGATAACGTGCGTTTCTTCTTTGAAACGGCAAAACAAGCGGACAAATTGCTTGCAGTTGCTGCTTAATTTGATTTCGATAGTAGAATCCGATCAAATCCGGTTAATTGCACCTGATCTTTGTAGAAATACGGCAATGGGCATTGCCGTGTCAACTTAACGTTAAACGTAGTATCGGTCTGCTGTCTGACGATTAGGGTTCGATCCCCTGGCGCCCCCCTTAATAAGGGGGGGACAGGAATCTTTTCAAAGTAAGGGGGATTTAGGGGGATCGAGACTCAGTTAAAAGCGAGATTTATCAGGGGTTTCAGTCTTACGTTGACACCAATGGGCAATGCCGTCTCCCTACCGTCGAAAAAGATTATATAATCGGAGCGAATCCGGTTAATTGCATCTGATATTGGTAGGGATAACGCAATGCCGTCTCCCTACCGTCGAAAAAACGTCAAATCCTCCCTCTTCCCCTGCGGCAAAATGAACTCCAAAAAAATTTTTGTGACGGGTGCAAGTGGCTGTATCGGTCACTACATGGCCGAAACTTTGATTCAAGAAACAAACCACGAACTTTACTTATTAGTTCGCAACCCAGAAAAATTAAAATTTGACTGGAAAGCCCGCCCCGGCATCCATATAATACAAGGCGATATGCGAGATATCGATCAACACGCCGAACTTCTGCAAACAATTAATGTCGCAATTTTAGCTGCCACTGCTTGGGGAGGAACTCAAGAAGTGTTTGACGTTAACGTAACCAAAACTCTCCGGCTAATTCAACTACTTTCACCACAGACTTGCCAGCAAGTAATTTATTTTTCAACTGCCAGCATTCTCGGTAGAGACAACAATTTGCTCAAAGAAGCCGGGGAACTGGGGACAGATTATATTAGCTCAAAATACAACTGCATGGTGCATTTGTCAGCCTTGACAAATGTGCCTCCCATTACTGCACTTTACCCGACATTAGTATTGGGAGGAGACGCTGAAAAACCCGTCTCTCACTTGTCATCTGGCTTGCCACTTGTCGCAAAATGGATTGGTTTGATTCGCTGGTTTAAGGCAGATGGCAGTTTTCACTTCATCCACGGCGCAGATATTGCTAAAGTAGTTAATTATTTAGTTGAACATCCGCCGGCTTCCGAGGAACCGCGACATTTTGTGCTAGGAAATCCGGCGATTACAGCTAATGAAGTGGTAGAACAAGCTTGCAAGTATTTGAATAAAAACATATTTTTTCGGATAACTCTGTCACCTTGGCTAGCGGATTTCTTTATTTGGCTGTTCCGAATTCAGGTGGCTGCTTGGGATAGATTTTGCATCAGCTACCGCCATTTTACCTATCAAAATCTGGTGAATCCCGAAAGCATAGGAATCCCGAGTTACTGCGGTACAGTTGCCGATATGTTAAGAACTAGCGGGATTCCGGGCAAAGATTCAAATTAGAAGGAAAAGGGAACAGGGAAGAGGGAATGTGTATCTTACGAGATATATGTAGGGTGCGCCGACGCGCATCTTACGAATAAGGTAAGTTTTTCCAGTTCTTTTTTGCCTTAATCCCATGCTTTTTAAATGCGATTATCGTCAATTAAGGGTCAAATACGATAAGATATCAGCATTTGCAAACTTTAACAGGGAACTGCAAGCTAAAAATTGCGCTCATTGTGTGTGGCTTAGGGGGTGTGACCCATCGCCAGATATTCGATCGAGTGCAAGATCGTAATTTTAGCCTTAACATGAAGTCTTGAGAGTCGATCGAACTCTCAAACACGCCAGCCCGATCGCAAGTTGTTTACTGATGTGAGGTTTAACATATAATGCGAGTTCTTCTAGTTTACCCGCTGTTTCCGAAAACATTTTGGTCTTACGAGAAAATTTTAGAATTAGTCGATCGTAAAGTGCTGCTGCCACCGCTGGGTTTGGTAACGGTAGCAGCTATTTTACCCCAAGAATGGGAATTTAAGTTAGTCGATCGCAATATCAGACAAATTACAGAAGCAGAATGGGAATGGGCAGAGCTCGTTATTCTGTCCGCAATGATTGTTCAAAAAGAAGATTTGCTAGACATCATTCGCGAAGCAAAACGGCGCGGTAAATCCGTAGCTTGCGGCGGCCCTTACCCGACTTCCGTACCAGAAGAACCTCAAGCAGCAGGCATAGATTACCTGATTCTCGACGAAGGCGAAATCACCTTGCCGATGTTCGTCGAAGCAATAGGGCGCGGCGAAAAAAGCGGAATTTATCGATCGGACGGCGTGAAACCCGATGTTACCACAACCCCAGTTCCCCGCTTCGATTTGCTGGAATTAGACGCCTACGACTCGATGTCAATTCAATTTTCCAGAGGCTGTCCTTTCCAGTGCGAATTCTGCGATATCATCGTCCTCTACGGCCGCAAACCCCGCACCAAAAACCCCCAACAATTGATAGCAGAATTAGACTATCTCTACAACTTGGGCTGGCGGCGTGGCGTGTTCATGGTAGACGACAACTTTATCGGCAACAAACGCAGCGTCAAACTGTTGCTAAAAGACTTACAAGTCTGGCAAGAAGAACACAAATTTCCATTTACTTTCAACACAGAAGCCTCCATCGATTTAGCCCAAGACCAAGAATTGATGGATATGATGGTAGCGTGCAATTTTAATGCAGTCTTTTTAGGGATTGAAACTCCCGACGAAGAAAGCCTGCAAATGACGAAAAAATTCCAAAATACCCGCAATTCTTTGATAGAATCGGTAGAGTTAATTGCCAAATCCGGTTTGCGAGTAATGGCCGGATTCATCATCGGATTTGACGGGGAAAAACCCGGTGCCGGTCAGCGGATTGTCCAGTTTGCCGAAGCAGCCGCCATTCCGAGCACAACCTTTGGAATGCTGCAAGCTTTGCCGCACACTGCATTGTCCCACAGACTAGCAAAAGAAGGGCGGTTGCGCGACAAATCTGGCAACCTTAATCAGACTACTTTGATGAACTTTATTCCGACGCGGCCTCTCGAAGATATTGCCCGCGAATATGTCGAGGCATTCTGCGAAGTGTACGATGCTGAGAAATATTTAGACCGGACTTATCGCCACTTCTTGATGTTGGGTGCACCTACAGCAAATATACCTGCAAGAATTCCCAGTTGGATAGACTTGCGAGCACTGCTAACTGTGGTTTGGCGGCAGGGAGTCAAGCGCAAAACTCGGTGGAAGTTTTGGCATCATTTGTTCAGCATTTTCAAGCGCAATCCTGCGGTTTGGGATCACTATTTAACTGTGTGCGCTCACAACGAGCATTTCCTGGAATACCGCCAGATTGTGCGCGATGAAATTGAAGCTCAATTAGCCGAGTTTTTGGCTAATGAGTCTCAAACTGTATATCAAGAACCTGTTGCTGTTGAGGAAAAGGAAGTGCAAGCGGTTTAGGGTTGGAGAATTCAACCGCAGATGAACGCAGACAAACGCAGATGAATGTAACATTGTCTGCGTTTATTTTGTTGATTTAATCTGCTTTCCAGTCAGAGGGTGGAAATCTCATATCCGGTGGCTGTGTCGCCTCTGGAGAGCAGCCTGAGAGAGCATCCCGATACCCCTTCGCAGTCTCTGACTGAACAGGTAATATACTACTATTGGCGGCAGCAGTTATTTCGGCAGATAGAGGCGCGATCGCCCGCAAATATGAAAATCTAATTACAAGATAAAAAATATCAAAATAGCGATCGCCCTCAACCCGCCATGTTAGGAACAAATCAACTCAGAACAGCCGCTCTCTTAGGACTCCTAAGCGGTCTTCTCGTTTTAGGAAGTTATTATTTAATCGGCAACGAGCAAGGACTTTACATCGGTTTAGCGCTAGCAGCCTTCTCAAGTTTTAGCTCTTGGTACTATTCCGACACGGCCGCGTTAATGGCTTACCGCGCTCAGCCGCTCGCCCGCAGCGAAGCTCCCGAACTCTACGATATGGTAGCCTCGCTGAGTGAAAAAGCAGAAATTCCGGTGCCGAAAATATTTCTAGTTCCCACTCAATCTCCGAACGCATTCGCCACAGGAAGAGATCCGGAACACGCGACAATAGCAGTTACTGAAGGCATCATAAAGCTGCTTTCTCGCGAAGAATTAGAAGGCGTTTTAGCCCACGAACTCACGCACATCCGCAACCGCGATACCCTCACTCAAGCAGTTGCAGGAACAATTGCCGGCGCGATTACATTTGTCGGGCGAATACTCACTTTTGGAGCGCTTTACGGCCCGGTAACGCGGGATAGCAGACAAGGCGCGAATCCGTTTGGTTTGCTGTTTTTAATCATTTTAGCGCCGCTATCAGCAACCGTAATTCAAATGGCGATTTCTCGGACGAGGGAATTTGCAGCCGACAGCGGTGCGGTGGAAATTACCAATAACCCGATCGGCTTAGCAAACGCCCTGCAAAAATTGGAGAAACTGGGTCATGAAATTCCCATGCACGGCAATCCTGCGATGTCGCCGCTGCTGATTGTGAATCCTTTTTCGACTAAAGGTTTGCAGTCACTTTTCCGCACTCACCCGCCGACAGAGGATCGCATTCAACGCCTTTTGGAAATCGCGCAGCAGCAGCAGCAAGGTTCTCCTGTTATGGCCTACGTGTCCGGAATTTAATCGGTCGAAAATGCAGCAACAATATTTAGAAACCCGGTGTTTTGAAGCAGCCGGGTTTTTGTAGATCTTTCTTAAAGCTTAATTTTTATATCCTGTATTGCAGTATGGATGAGTTATCTGCCCATTATCTAAAGTTGCCAATCCACCATCTTCTTTCCGCTGTATGTGATCGATAGAAATTGAGTTTCTGTGAATTAATCCGTTGCATATTTTACAGCGTGGGACACTCAGCAATGCTCCTTTTATAAAAATCTCACTCTTTTTATTTGTATTGAATTCTTTTGTAGATGAAGTTATTGACTTCTCTTTATTACGAATATTTAAATACTTAAAATCATCGCTCGATATAATTTGGTTTATAGTGTCATCAAGAGTGTTTCCAGCTTTTAAATGAATCACAACTTGCTCAAAAAAATTCGATATGTGTTTGTAGCTTTTCTGAATATCCCTATGCTTTTCATAAATCTGTTTAATTAAGTAGTCGTAATTTTCAAGAAAATATTCAAATTCTTCTCTAATATCTATGAAGTCATTTAACTTTTTTCTTTCATCTAATTTCATGACAAAATCAACAACAGCAAAGAAAGAGACTGTTCTGTGTTGTCCATTTTGTGAATAGAAATATAGAATGGGATGTAGCCCCAAAGATGATGGCTCATTGCTATTTAATATATATGCAACTTTTCTCACCTTTTTTAAAATTTTTATTGTTGTTTCACCTGTGAGATCATCATTAACTCCCTTATTGTTAAAATCTATTTTGTTAACAATATTTACAAAGTCTAAAATTAATGGTAAAGTTTGAGCGGAATACAATTTCCCCCCCACAGGTAGATCTAGAGTTTTTATTGGAGTCTGCAACTTCGGTTCAAAAAGTATCTCATTAATTTCTTTAGCTATTTCTTGAATTTGAGCCTGTATTTCCTTTGAAAATATCGACCAATATTTATGACCTTTTCCGCTTCTTATGATTGCGCGTGCTGCGATGCTATTAGGTTTCTTCCTGGATTCAAGAAGTTTGAGCTCGGTTTTATCAATGGGGGCAGCTTGCTGATTAATTTTGAAAAAAGAATTTTCCGCTTTACTTGCATCACCTTCAACCCATTGAAGCTGAATTGCTAAACCTGCTAAATTTAGTGCGGATTTTACAATTTCTGGTTTAACTTTATCAGGATGTGTGAGAGCTAATCTACAATCCTCGTATGATCCAACTTTTTTGTTTATCAGTTTGCGTGTTTCTTCAGCAATCTTTAATTGTTCATCAGGAATTACACCGTCATAAAATAGTTTTGAGATTTGCCCATCACCGTAATCATTGTTAACCCAAGCAGACAATGCACTCAATCTATGACTCCCATCAATCACGAATAAGTATCCAGCTTTACTGCGCCAAAAAATGATGGCGGGTATCAAATCACCTTCTATAAAACTTTTGATTAATTCGCAAATTCTTTGGCTATCCCATTCAGTAGTTTCTCTTTGGAAATCTGGTTTTCTGACAGCGGGGAAGAAAAATGAATCTTTTTTGATGTCTTCAATAGAAATTTTTTCTTTTTTCGTACCTGAAATTTTACTTTCTTCTACTTCAAAATCTTCTCGTGGAATCAGAGCATCTAGATTAACTTTAGCCATGATGTTTTTATATATATTTGGATTAATGAGCTATCAGCCAAATACTGGGTAAGCACAAGACTGAGTGCTTTCGCTCAAGGGATGCGCCTACTGGAAGAGACATAACTGGATATGGAGGTTGTCTCTAGGACTCAGACTCTCGATCTCCAGGGCAGAGGTTTGTCAGTTCAAACTCCTAATCGAAAGCACACAGACGTAAAAGGAAGGACTTTGGGACACATCTCGCGGGTAGAAGTAACTCAGAACTTTAATTTTTTTTTACAACCACCCTCGAATGATCATACATCTTTATGAACAGGACTTATGCACTCCGAACAAAGAAACCGGGTTTTTTACCGAATCTGCCGACTACAACGAAGTATTCTCGAAAAAACCCGGTTTCTGGACTCTCATGCGTAAGTCCTATTCAACCCTATTAAACTGAAGCCGCAACCTTATCTATAGGCCGCACTTGACCGAGGTATTCGCGAAGTGCGTCACCTTCCACTACCTCAGTTTCCAACAGCTTCTGCGTAATTGTTTCCAACAATTCCCGATTTGCTTTCAGAATATCCAAAGCTTGCTGATGTGCAGTTTCGACAATTTCCTTCACTTCTTGGTCGATCGCCTCAGCAGTCTGAGCACTTACCGCACGGCGGGCATTTCCCATACCGTCGTTGAGGAACATTGCTTGCTGCCCTCGATCGTAAGCTAGAGGCCCCAAAACCTTACTCATTCCGTAAGTTGTCACCATCCGTTCAGCTAAATCAGTCGCCCTTTGCAAGTCATTTGAAGCGCCAGTAGTAATGCTACCAAACACAACTTCCTCAGCCGATCGCCCGCCCAACAAAGTCGCAATTTGACCCCGCAATTCCGACTCATCTAACAAGAAACGGTCTTCAGTCGGTAACTGCAAAGTATAACCCAAAGCAGCCATACCGCGAGGGACGATCGAGATTTTGGCAACTTCGCCATTACCAGTCATCAAAGCACCCACCATTGCGTGGCCGACTTCGTGATAAGCAACAATGGTTTTCTCTTTTTCATTGAGGACGCGGCTTTTCTTTTCCAAGCCGGCTACAATCCGTTCGATAGCTTCTGCAAAGTCTTCCTGCGCTACAGTTAGGCGTTTGTTGCGCGCCGCCAACAAAGCAGCTTCATTGACCAAATTTGCCAAATCAGCGCCCGAAAAACCGGGGGTGCGAGTGGCGATCGCCTTCAAATTAATATCCGGGCCCAACTTCACTTTTTGAGCGTGAATGTTCAAAATTTCTTCGCGGCCCGATAAATCCGGGCGATCGACTAAAACTTGGCGATCGAAACGGCCAGGGCGCAACAAAGCAGCATCCAAACTTTCTGGGCGGTTAGTTGCAGCCAGCACAATTACCGTAGTATTGCCCGCCGCAAAACCATCCATTTCAGTTAACAGTTGATTGAGAGTTTGTTCGCGTTCGTCATTCCCACCGAAGCTAGCGTTACTGCTACGAGATTTGCCGATCGCGTCCAATTCATCAATGAAAATAATACAAGGAGCCTGTTTCTTAGCCTGCTCGAATAAATCTCTAACTCTTGCAGAACCAACACCTACAAACAGTTCCACAAACTCCGAACCGGAGATGCTAAAAAACGGCACGCCAGCTTCACCAGCTACTGCTTTTGCTAACAGCGTTTTTCCAGTTCCCGGAGGCCCGACTAACAGCACGCCTTTCGGAATTCTCGCGCCAATTGCCGTAAATCTGTCAGGAGTTTTCAGGAATTCAACAACTTCCACTAATTCAGTTTTAGCTTCTTCTACTCCAGCCACATCAGCAAAAGTAATTTTCGCCGATTCGCCTTCTACATAGACCTTAGCTTTGCTTTTGCCGAGCGAGAGCGCACCCTGTGGCCCGCCACCCTGCCTGTTCATGAAAAATTGAAAAATCGCCACAAAAATCAGCGGCGGAACCACCCAGCTTAAAACACTGCCGATCCAGCCATTTTTGGCAGGGGGAGTTGCCGCAAATTCAACACCTTTTTCTTGCAAAAGTTTAGGAAGTTCCAGGTCAAAAATTGGCGTAGTGGAGAGCACTTGACCGGGTTTGTCGCCTTCGCCTTTGAGTTGGTAGCGAATTTCATTTTGACCTACTGAAGCTCTGACTACATCTTGTTCTTGTACTTGATGGACGAACAAGCTGTAAGGCACTTGCGGAATTTGGGGGCCGAACAAATTGGGTAAAAAGATGTTTGCCAGCAAAAACAAACTTGATAGCAATAACAAAATATTGCTAATTTGGCGAAAACGAGGTGCTTGGGGCTGGTCTTTAATAGCCATTGATAACTGTCATCCTTTGATTTAAAGCAGTTTTATTCATCTATTTTCTCATCAAATACCTACACACTGTTAAGCGGATTTCCTCACTTTATCGGGTGGGTTAACCCGCTAGCACGGATTTGCTATTATTAACAATGTTTTTTGAGTAAGCGCGAAGACGCTAAGGACTCGAAGGAAGAGAAGAGAAGAGCGTTATAGTATGTAGGGTGCGCCGAAGAACACCGAATATTTATGCCGCTTCTGGGTTTAACTGAATCATTTCCCAAGTGGTATAAGTGCCGATCGCACCCCAAATCACGTAAGGCAAAAGTAACACAGCCGCAGTTTGAGAAATCGGCAAAACAGCCAAAGTCAAAACAGCTCCCACAATCTCGCCCGCCCCTCCCAAAATCGTCCCTACTTTCAGACTTTTGGCTCGGAGAGTAGCAGGAATATAAGCAACTGTGACAATTTCTAACAGCAAGTACAAAGCCATCAACAGCCATGTTTTAAGGCTCCATGGCTCCTGTTCCCACACGAAAGTAGCGCTGCCGGCCCCGCAAGCAAAAATTACCGTCCAAATTAACGGAATAGCAGGCTCAAAAAACATCCAATCCGGTCTTTGAAGTTTGACTGCCCAGTTAATATCGCGCAGTTTAAAAAACAGAGTACCGAACGCGACTGAGAAAGTCACGCCGCCGATAATCATCCAAGATTCGATCATGGTTTTCAACTTTCAAATTGCTCGATCGCTCATTAAGTCGATCGTGTCAAATCAAAGCCGAACTTAGATCCGCCTATAGTAATAACTTTTGTAAAGCCCGATGCAATTATCGCTAACCGCCCGACACATTCTTAGCAAACTCTTCGCGTCCAGACACCAAATTAGCTGGAACGCCGTTAGGGAAATTTTTCGTGATTAAAGCTTCCAACTTTTGAACTCGGTTTTCAGGGTTTGGGTGAGAACTCAAAAACTCCGGTGGCGCTTCGCCCTTCCTAGCGGCACCGAGTATTTTCATCACCTCAACAATACCTCTAGGATCGTAACCCGCTTCCGTCATAAACCGAAAACCGAGCTGATCGCTCTCAAGTTCATCAGACCTACCGTACCGCAAACCGACAACTTGATTGACAGCTTGAGCAATTAATGCTGCCTGCTGGCCCCCACCGCGATCGTCGCTAGTAGCCACCCCAACCGCCGTTACCAAAGCCCTGCCCAACTGCTGTTTTGCCAAGTGTTCCGCACCGTGGCGGGCGACAACGTGACCGCTTTCGTGACCTAGTATAGCGGCCAACTGAGCCTCGGAATTTAGCCGGCGCAGCAGCCCCGCAGTAATGAAAACTTGTCCCCCCGGTAAAGCAAAAGCATTGACAGTTTGGGCATCTCGCAGCAGGTGGAATTCAAACGGATAACCTGCTTGTTTCGCCGCCGAACCGTTGACAACTCGTGCTCCTACTTGATCGATATACTGCTGAATACTTTGGTTGGGATAAAGCCCCCCGTGCTTGGCTGCCATTTGATCTCGCGCCTGCAATCCCAAAACTATCTCCTGGCGGGGAGAAAGCTGCACCCGCTGTCTCTCTCCTGTTACGGGATTTTGTACGTCGTTTGTAAAATAGGTAATTGCCCCAAAAAATGCCATTAATAGCCCGATCGCGGCTCGAAATAAAAATTTGTTCACAGGCTTTTACCTAAAAACTTTCGCGATTAGACTACTACGCTGACAACTACCTCCACATCTGCCTGAAGTATCAAAAATGGAAAGTTGTTAGAGTTTTTTGGAATTTTTTGCGAAGAAGGCTTTTTTAAAGGAACCGGGAAGGCGCAAAGAACACGAAAGAAGAGAAGAAGAGAAGAAAATAATAGAAGAAGGTTATAGTTATTAAATCGGTTAAATCTGTTGAATCTATTACACAATCCGTGGCCGAACTTCCTTCGCAATATGTTTCAAGCTACCCGCCGCCGCCTCGCTATTTGGTACACTGCCGTTACTGCTGTATTGTTACTTGTATTCGCCACGGGTTTCTATTTCTACGTCCGCACTACTTTGATCGATCGCATTGATGATACCCTCAATCATGTTGTAGAAGTAATAGAGCGGACTCTCGTTATCGAACCGCTAAGTTTGCCTAATACCCACGATAAAAAAAACAAATTGCAAGTTAATATTCAAGCCAGTTTTCGAGATAGCACCGATGCTGTAGAAGACGACCACATTGATTTAGAATGGTTCAGTCCTACGGGCGAATTGCTGTGGTCTACTTTATCGGCACCCCTGAATATTCCCATTCATGCTAACCGCACCGGCGAAACAGTTTGGATAATTAATAATAAGTTGCAGTTTGAGGGTACAAATCAGGCAAAAAAAAGTTTGGCAACAGGCCATGTACGGGATGTCACGGATTTAATGGGTAGAGGGAAGAGGGATTTAACCGCAGAGACGCAGAGAGCGCAGAGGGGAGAAAGAAGAGATTTTGATGGCGTTTTGAATGCAGGTGAGCAGGAAAATCTAAATTTAGGTAGTGAAAAGTCTATTGCACAAAATACAAATCGCGTTTCTACCAAACCAATTAGCATTCGGACAACTCAAAACTATTCCCTCAGACAAGTAACGCAGCGAGTACAAATCGGCCGCCAAGTTCTGGGATATTTGCGAGTTAGCCATCCTTGGTTTGAAGTGACAAAACCCATCCGCCAATTAATTCTCGATTTGATTTGGGGCGCGAGTTTAACTCTAATTTGCGTGGCGGCTATTGGCTGGCTGCTGTCGGGATTGGCGATGGCACCGATTCGGGAGTCTTACGGGCGTCTCAAACAGTTTACTGCTGATGCTTCTCACGAACTCAGAAATCCGATCGCCACTATTCAAACTAACGTCCAAGTAGCTTTGGCGGAACCGGATATCGAACCTCAGCAACATCAACAGCTACAAGTTATCGAACGCCTTACCCGCCGTTTGGGGCGCTTGGTTGACGATTTGCTATTTTTAGCCAGACAAGATAGCGGTATCGTGCAGCAGCAGTGGATTGAAGTTCCTCTCGATGCTTTGCTGATGGAGGTAATTGAAGAACAACAGGCGATCGCCACAACCCAAAATCTCTCTCTTTCTTTGGAAATTGTCGATCTGCCCAACGCTGAGGACAACTTTACACTGTTGGGCGACTGGGATCAACTAGCCCGACTGTTTACCAATCTCGTCAGCAACGCCGTGCAGTACACGCCCTCTGGCGGTCAAATTGAAGTAGAATTGCAACTCGCAGGTAAACACAAAAGAAATTCGCCGATGTTAAATCCAGCGCTGCAAATAAAAGTAACAGACACGGGCATCGGAATTTCCGCAGAAGCCCTGCCACATTTGTTCGATCGATTCTACCGCGCAGATCCCGCCCGAACCCACCGCAGCGCCGCTGGTTCCGGTTTGGGATTAGCCATCGCCAAGGCAATTGTCGAAAATCACCGTGGCCAAATCCGCATTGACAGCCAAGTTGATCGAGGTACAGCCGTTACCGTCACCCTCCCCGCCCACAAATCCGAAGCATCTCGCGTCTAAAAATCCTCTCTTCCCCTCTTCCTCTGCGCCCTCAGCGCCCTCTGCGGTTAATAAAAAAACAGGACTTAAGCAGAAACGATGAAAAATAGACCCGGAGATTGCTTCGTTTTTTTCTTCGGACACAAATCCGCCTTTAAACTTCCTCTCTTCCCCTCTTCCTGTACGCCCTCGAAAGGTTAATCACAAAATTTACCCCTCAAGCCTGATTCTTTCTACCCTGAGTCCAAACCAAGCTATTAAAATTCAATTCCCGCATAGATTAACATGAACTTTGTTGGAAAACCTCGATCGAACTTGTGAGGAGTTATTTATGTTTCGCCACAATCTACCGTTAAAAAAAATCAGCTTGCTAGCAGCCACCTGCGGAGGTTTACTCGTTAGTCTCGCAACACTTTCCCAGGCCGGCGGCCCCCCGCCCCAACAAGGAAAACCCGTTTCCCAACCCGCAGAAACCCCCGCAGCCACTGAAGAACCCGTCAGTGAACCAACTCCGGCTGCGAGTCCGGGCCTCAGCGGGATGCCCTCTACACCAACAGACGCGCCTGCCCGCTTCCCCATGCCCAGTGCGCGAGTTACGCCTGCCGAAGGCATGATAGTAATTAAACTGGTGAATACCACCAATGCTGTCATCAATTATCAAATCGTAGGCGTGACCCAGCCGCGCACTCTGGGCGAACAATCTGAAATTTTGCTTCAAGCCCTCAAAGTGCCAATCACCCTCACTTATCAGCGCCCAGACGGCGGATTGGTGCTAGTTCGCCCCCAAGCAACCGCGATGCCGGGAATGTTGCAAGTCAGTTTCGGCGCGACAACTGAGTTGGACGCTGATACAAAATCGCTGCAAATTCAGGAAGATGGCAAGGTAATTTTGAATTAGTTTAACTGTTGACTGTTGACTGTTACCATTCGTGTCAACTTAAGACTCAAATCCATAATAAATATCGTTTATAGTTTAGTTGCGATACCCCCTAAACCCTCTTAATAAGGGGGGAGGGACAAGACTATTCTTACCTCCCATCTAACTCCCCTTAATAAAGGGGAAAGAGCATTCAAAGTCCCACTTCTTAAGGGGGATTTAGGGGTATCGCAACTTCGATACAAACGAGATATACACAGGGTTTTAGTATTATGTTGACACCGATGGGCTGTTACTAATTCCCAATTTCCAATTCCCAATTCCCAGTCAACCGTCACTCGCCGAGTAACAAAGGAGGTAACTTAGTAAAAGGTAAATCCTCGTTTACTGCATCAATTTCTTGCTGTTCTCTTTCGTTGATTTGACCGATATAAGACTTGAGAATTTGCGCCAGACGGTTGTTATAAAATCGGTGCAAACTATAATTTGGCGTAGCTGGAAAGCCGCGCCGTTTTTTGTGCCGCCCGCCGGCACCCGGATCGAAGCTTTGGATGCCCCGATCGATCGCCCATTCGATCGGCGTATAGTAGCAAGCATCGAAGTGCAAGCAGTCGATTTCCTGCAAACTTCCCCAATAACGCCCGTACAGTCGATCGCCCTTATACAAACAAAAAGACATACCCACCGGCTGTCTGTCATCTTCCTTGTCGTAGGCGGCTACAAATAAAACTCGATCGCGATAATTGTGGTGCAACTGTTCAAAAAATCGCTTAGTCAGATACTTGCTTCCCCACCAACCAAATTTGTCGCAAGTATTCTCATAAAAAGCATACATTTGAGCAAACATAGCTTGGGGAATTTCATCGCCCGTCAGCGTTTTTACCAACAAACCAGCTTGGTCAACTGCTTTGCGTTCGCGTTTGATATTGCGGCGCTGGTTGGCATTAAATGCGCCTAAATAATTGTCAAAATTTTGATAGCCTTGATTTTGCCAAATATAACTGTGGTGCAGCCAACTGCTGAAACCGTGGCGTTCCATGCGCTGCCGCCATTCGGGATCGACATAAAGGAAATTGCAGCCGGAGATATTGTGGCGATCGCAAAAATGGTCGATCGCGCTTACCATTACTCCAGTTAACTCGTCTTCATCTTCCCCCTCGGCAATCAAAAACCGATAGCCTTCAGCCGGAGTAAACGGCGTCATTCCCATCAATTTGGGATAATAGTGAACACCCAAACGTTGAGCTAAATCCGCCCACTGATTATCGAATACAAATTCGCCGTAGCTGTGGCTTTTGACATAAAGTGGCGCGCCAGCAATCAACTGTTTGTCTCGCCACACTGTTAAGTGATGCGGTAGCCAACCGGTTTTACCTGTCGCACTGCCCGAGACTTCGAGATTGTTCAGCCAATCCCATTCCAGAAATGGAGTTTTTAGTGGCATCGCCAGGGCATCCCACGACGCTTGCGGGATTTCGCCTATTTTGCTAATCCAGGCTACAGAATATTCAGGTTTTGGCTGTTTCAGCATAGGGAGATTTGAGCGTAGAGCGATCGAACTTCATTTAAGTTAATATAATTTCCCCTGTTCGACACTTCTTACCAGGCTCTTCCTGGTAACGCAGATCCAGAGTTTGAGCCTCGATTTTCCTTGGGCTGGTGAGGCACAGCCTCGCTTACATGGGTTCCCCGGCTCTGCCTGGGAACCAGTTAAATGTGCGACTATCGATCGACCCGATAATGCAAAAATACCTCTTGTCCCACCTGTTTAACCGCCAAAAGCTCCAATTTCGGAGCTAAATCCGCCAAAAAACCCTCTCCCTCCACTGGTGTCGGTGCATCCGCCCCGCCCAAAATTAACGGGCACACCGTCAGCCACAGTTCGTCTACCAAGCCTGCAGCCAGCACAGACGCTACGAGTTTTCCCCCTCCCAGAATCGCCAAGCGTTTGATACCGAAGCTTGCTAGCTGTTGAAACGCATCAATCCAATCAATCTCTCCACCTGCGGTTTTCGCATAGATAATTCGATCAAACTTACTGTTTCTCATCGGGTAGGGAAATCGGATTGCCGTTTCCCCGTCTTTCGTCGCCAGAGGAGACGGCAATGCCGTGTGCCTACTGTGTTGCCCCGTCAGCAGCCACCGAGGCACCGGTTGCTGGAAAAATCGCAAATTTGGGTCAAATTGGGACGATCGCGAACACACAATTTGCACCGGTTGTGGGAGCTTTCCTTGCAGTTCCCTCTGTTTGAGCAATTCCGGCGAAATCACTCTCATCGTCGTCCCATAAGCCTGTAGCGTGCCTTTGCCGAACAAAACGGCGTCGCTTGCTGCTACTTGCTGTTCGAGGTGGGCTTTGTCGTTGGCAGAACCGAATCTCGCGGGCGATCGTAGTGCATCTGCTATTTTACCGTCAGCGCTGATCGCGAGTATTACTGTTGCGTGAGGTTCAGTCATTACTTATCAGAATTTCGCAGAACTTTTAACTGTAGCAATTCACAACTATTTGTAAAGTTTGTTTTCAACTCGCTCGCACTGCTTTTATTTGACGGATAATGTGAGTTTATTTATTTTGCAACGGCAGCGATCGCCCTACCAAAGTATTTACTTTTCTTTACAAACAGCAGACAAAAAACGGCGCGGGAGGTAAAAAATTCGTTGCAGACTTTAAATGCGCCGCGCGATCGACTAGAGTAAAAAAAATGGCTTGATCCGTTTATTCATCGCAAAGGAAAAAAAGCTCATGGTTCAACGCGGTTCAACAGTCCGGATTCTCCGCAAAGAATCCTACTGGTATCAAGAAGTGGGCACCGTTGCTACGGTAGACCAAAGCGGCATTAAATACCCAGTTATCGTTCGCTTTAACACCGTAAATTATGCAGGCGTCAACACCAACAACTACGCCGAAAGCGAATTAGTGGAAGTGGCAGCACCCAAAGCAAAAGCGAAAACAGGGACTCCAGTAGCTTCCGGCGGCAAACAAACCACGCTCGACGAGAGGACTCGGAAAACCGGCAGCGGTACCCCCTCGCAGCAGCCCAAAACTGCTACGGACAGCAAACCGGGTGCCGAAATCCCCGGCACGGTCGAAGGTTCGCCTCAAGGTCAAGGAACAGAACAACGCTAATTGTGCCAGAACTGCCAGAAGTTGAAACTATTTGCCGGGGTTTGAATCAAGCAACCCTCGATCGAGAAATGTTGGGCGGTGACGTGTTGTTAAACAGCACGATCGCCCGCTCCATCTCTGCGACCGATTTTTTGACAAAACTCAAAGGAAAGTCGATCGCCCGCTGGTACAGGCGCGGCAAATATCTACTGGCAGAACTATCTCAATTCCCAGAAGGAGAAAGAGAGAAAGGGAAAGGGGGAGAATTTAGGGCTCAAACTCCAAGCTCTTCCCCTCTTCCTTCTTCCTTCCTCCTTCCTTCAAAAGCCGGCTGGTTGGGCGTTCACCTGCGGATGACCGGACAACTGCTGTGGGTGAACAGATCCGAACCCCTGCAAAAACACGCGCGAGTGCGGCTGTTCTTTGAAGGAAACCAAGAATTGCGGTTTGTAGACCAGCGCACCTTCGGGCAAATGTGGTACGTGCCTGCAGAAACCGAGGTTTCCAGCACTGTCATCGGTCTGAAACTTTTAGGGCCCGAACCGTTTTCCGAGGAGTTTACAACAGAATATTTGACCCGCAAGCTGCACCGGCGGGCGCGACCCATAAAAACAGCTTTGCTAGACCAGTCACTGATAGCTGGTTTGGGCAATATTTACGCAGACGAAACTTTGTTTTTGTCGGGAGTGATGCCCACAACTCTGTGTGCGGATTTGACCGCAGAGCAAATAGGGCGCATCCATACAGCTATTATTCAAGTTTTACAGAAGGCGATCGAATCCGGGGGCACCACTTTTAGCAATTTTCTCAACGTCCAAGGTGTCAACGGCAACTACGGTGGCGTCGCTTGGGTGTACAATCGCGCCGGTCAACCCTGTCGCACTTGCTCCACAACCATCGAACGTATAAAATTAGCAGGGCGATCAACTCATTTTTGCCCCGCGTGTCAGCAATAAGCACAAGGAAGAAGGAAGAAGGAAGAAGGCGGAAGAAGGAAGAGGGAAGAAGGAAGAAGGAAGAGGGAAGAAGGAAGAAGGAAGAGGGAAGAAGGAAGAAGGAAGAACTGATATCTTGCACCATTGTCAATAAGGCTGTCAGGGGCGGGCTGGACACCGAGCCCACAAGAATATTGAACTATTGTGGAACAGGCCGGAAATCTTGTTAAGCGAGAATGATGCCAGATGTCAGAAGAAAGAAGAAGTCCTTTGCACCCAAATCTAGATTAAAATTTGTATAGTTTTTTAAACTAAACCAAGCAAGTTATGGCAATCAAGAAAGGCAGTATCGTTCGCGCTGTACGCGAAAAATTGGAAAACAGTCTAGAAGCCAAAGCCAGCGACCAGCGCTTTTCCTCGTATATATTTGAAACAAAGGGCGAAGTGATGGATGTTCGCGGCGACTATGCCTTCGTCAAATTTGGCAAAGTACCCACCCCGAATATTTGGCTGCGGGTAGACCAACTCGAAGATTTTAAGTAACTCACCAAAACTAAACATCACTGTTCTTAATGTAGCGAAGGGTGCACACGGCGCACCTTTCCCCAATTAAGCTGATTGCTAAAATCTAAAATCTAAAATCTAAAATCTAAAATCCAATGAATTCTCCATCAAACCGCGTATCAATTATTGGTGCAGGCAAAGTCGGCAGTACGTTAGCCCAGCGAATTGCTGAGAAAAATCTGGCAGATGTAGTATTGCTAGATATTGTGGAGGGTTGGCCGCAGGGCGTTGCTTTGGATTTGATGGAAGCTAGGGGAGTGGAACGCCACGATCGCCAAATTGTCGGTACAAATGATTATACAGATACGGCCAACTCAAATATCATCGTAATTGCCGCCGGAGTGCCGCGCAAACCCGGTATCAATCGGGAAGATTTAATTAGAATCAATGCTCGAATTGTCACCGAAGCCTCAAAACAGGCGATCGAGCATTCTCCCGAAGCAATCTTAATCGTCATCACCAATCCCCTAGATATCATGACTTATTTAGCTTGGGAAGCTGCGGATTTGCCCAAACACCGAGTCATGGGGATGGGGGGAGTTCTCGACTCCGCCCGCTTTGAAACTTTTATTGCCATGGAATTGGGCGTTTCAATTGCTGAAATCAATGCAACTGTCATCGGTTCTCATGGCGATTTGATGGTTCCTTTGCCTCGCTATTCCACTGTCAACGGTATTCCCATCAATCAACTTATGGATGTTGGGGCGATCGATCGACTTGTACAGCGGACTCGCCACGGCGGCGCAGAAATTGTCGAATTGATGAAGATTAGTAGTGCTTATTTTGCACCCGCATCTTCTGCCTGTTTGATGGTAGAATCTATTTTATTTAATCAGTCGCGACTCTTGCCTTGCTGCGTTTATTTGCACGGCGAATACGGCGTGCAAGATATCTTTTTAGGAGTTCCCTGCCGCTTGGGATCTCAGGGAGTCGAACAAGTAGTCGAACTCGAACTCAGCGATACCGAAAGAGCAGCCTTTATTGAGTCTGGCAAATTGGTTGCCGAAAATATTGAGGAAGCTAGGGCAATACTGAAAACGTCTTCTTAAGTTTGTAGCAGTTCGTTGAGCACAGTAGCCTGCTGGCCACTTCAATATAATAATTTATATTGAGTATGAAAGTGCGATCGCTCTGTCGGAACTTGCCTTATCGGATTTCAACCGTGCTTTGATTAATATTATTGATCATGTTTGTTAGGCTATATTTCACAAGCCCAAAAAGGGCAGCAAAGAACCGAGCGATAAATATAAAATTTCCTCTCAAAAACTTGCTAAAAACGCAAAAACTGGCAAGCAAAAGCAGTTGAACTTGGTCTGCGCGACAATACTCTCAGAGTTTCTCTAGAAATTAAACCAAAAATCTGCCATATTTTCTTTACTACTAAACCAACAGCAGAAGCAGTCAGTTTAGGATTATCTCTCACTCGCGCTCGCATTGTCCAAGAACAGCGTAGCACTTTAAAGGTAGAAAGCGAAATGCGAGTTTCTACGGAATTTCCCATTACTTTGCCCAAACATTAATCCTGGCGATCGCCATTTCTATTGATCAAGCTTGAAATACCTTTACTTTAGCCCAAAATGTGATACCCTAAATATTTGTATTATCTAAAATTTTTACACTTGTCAAAAATCGCAAAAATCGGGCCAAAAGTCTCCGCGCGTGCCGAAGCTATCCCGAACGCGCGTGCGGGCTCGTTGCGGTAGGGAATCCCCCTTGAGTTGATCCCATTTAACCACAGCCTGCAACTACCTCAACTGTTTGACCGAAAACTAACCTCTGATTCGGTGAATTTTAATCCGTTTAAAAAATCCCATCCCTCGCATGAAATAACGAGAAGGCAAGGAAAAATATCTAAAATTTCGGCTGGCCCTAAAGATTGTAAAAAATCTAATTTAGGAGAGATAAATCGCGTATTACTTAAAACTTTAGAAAAGGCGATCGCCTAAGTTTAAACAAATTTAAATAAAGGCGTTACCAACAGGATATTCCATCGCCACAACAAGGAAACCATTAATCAAGTTTGGGGTAATAATAAAAAGGTGACAATTGCAACCCAAGGCGAACAAAAAAAATGTCAAAATTAGTCAGAGACGCTCCTCCCGCTCGCGAAATGGAACCTGGTTTCTTGTTTCCACTTTCGGAGTTTTCCTGAGTTAATTACGTTAAGAAACCGGGTTTATGTGTAAGTTTTGTTAGCATTATTCCCACTAATTGACAATTAATGAAGTAGCCAATTATGCAACTTTTTCAGTAAATATACGGGAGCTAATATGGTCGATAGACCTCCAAATCTCGAAAAAATACGGAAATGCAGTGTGAGTAGCTGCTAAGTGCTAGCAGAATGAGGAGAATATGTTCTTTGCCTTTTTGAGTTACCAGGCTCAACTTGCAGAGCGCTATTGAGATGGCATCAACCTCGATAACAAACCGCAAAATAACTAAATAAAAATCATTATGTTTCATGAATACCTGTATCACGAAGTCAGCAACCTGCGCGAGAAACTAGCTCACCTAGAAAGAGAAACGCAGTCTCAAACCTGGTTCAAAAAGCTGCAAGCGCTGATGGGAGTTATTAGCAAAATTCGTGAATCCCTAGACTTAGAAACAATATTCAAAATCACAGCCACCGAAGTTCGGCAACTCCTAAATGCCGATCGAGTCGCCATCTACCGCTTCTTTCCCGAATCCGAATGGAATGAGGGCGAAGTAGTGTCCGAAGACGTACTGCCCCAATACAGCCCCTCTTTGGGAACCAGAGTCCGCGACAATTGCTTCGGCGAACAATTTGCAGCCAACTACACCAAAGGTTACGTTCAAGCAGTCACGGACATCTACAAAGCCCGGTTGAGCCCTTGTCACCTCAAAATCCTCAAGCGGTTTCAAATCCGGGCCAACTTAGTCGTACCGCTACTGCAAGGGCAACATTTGTGGGGATTGCTGTGCATTCACTCCTGCGGTCAACCCCGCCAGTGGCAAGAAGACGAAATCGAATTTGCCAGACAAGTAGGCGACCATTTAGCAGTTGCCATCTACCAAGCCGAACTGCACTTGCAAACCCAGAGGCAAATAGCAGAAATCGAATCCGCGCAGCAGAAACTCCGCGACAGTGAGCAAAAATATCACCAAATTCTCGATTCGATCGGCGATATGGTATTAGTCAAAGGCCCCAAATCCAAAATTGTTTGGGCAAATCAAGCATTCCGCAACTATTACGGCACGACTGAAGAGGAACTTCAAGGCATCGTAGACGCACCTTTCGCCAATCCCGACAATACTCTCCAGTACGTCAGAGATGACGCCTTCGTATTTGACACCGGACACACTCTGCAAATTTCCGAAGAACCGGTGACGCGCTACGACGGAGAAGTGCGGCTGTTCAGCACCGTCAAAACACCGATCCGCAATGCAGACGGCCAAATCGTCATGACTGTCGGCGTCTCCCGTGACATGACGGAACGCAAAAAAACAGAAGAAGCCGTCAAAGCCAGCGAAACAAAATACCGCAGCCTGGTAGAAACCTCCCAAGACATGATTTGGTCGGTCGATGCGATCGGGCGCTATACCTTCGTCAACCCAGCAGTTAAGTACATCTACGGTTACGAACCAGAAGAAATGATCGGTCGGCCGTTCTCCGACTTTGTGACACCAGAACAAAGCCAGAAAGATTTAGAAGTTTTCGCCCGCCTGTTTGCCGGAGAATCAATTTTCCAGTACGAAACCACCCAAATCGCCAAAGACGGTAGCATGAAACATTTGATGTTTAACGCCATTGCCCTCTACGACGAAACGGGAAACTTCCTCGGCACCACGGGCACAGCCACCGACATTACCGATCGCAAGCGAGCAGAAGCAGCCTTACAACACGCCAACGCAGAACTAGAGCGCAGAGTAGAAGCACGCACGGCCGAACTGCGCCAGACTTTTGCCGCACTCAGTGCCAGCGAAGCCAGGTTCCGGACGATCGCGGCCACCATCCCCGGAGCTTTGTTCCAGTTTTGCAACCGGGACGGAGTTTGGCAAGTTGACTACGTTAGCGATCGCATCTTCGATCTCATCGGCGTCACAGCAGCAGAAATGACGCGAGACTTAAATACATTCATTTCTCGCATCCACCCCGAAGACTCGGAAAGCCACCTCGCTTCCGTCAACGAAGCCGTAGAAAATCTTTGTCCCTGGCACTACGAAGGGCGGTTAGTCAAGCCCGACGGTGAGATTCGCTGGTGGCAGGGTGACTCCATGCCCACCCGCAGCGAGAACGGCGAAATAATATTTTGCGGCGTTTTGCTCGACATCACCGATCGCAAAGTTGCCGAAACCGCCATTCGCAATAGCCAGCGACAGCTAAAACAAGCCCAGAGAGTAGCCCACGTCGGCAATTGGGAACTCGACGCAGCCACCGAAACCCTCACTTGGTCAGAAGAACTCTTCCGCATCTTCGGGCTCGAACCGGCCGAAAGCGTGCCCAACCTAGCCGAACAGGTCGCTCTGATTCATCCTGAAGATTTGGAAGTGTGGCAGACTCAAGTCCAGCGGGGACTCGCAACAGGCATCCCCTTTGATTTTGACTTTCGCCTTTACCGTCCCGACGGCATTTTGCGACACGTGAACGCCGTGGGCCAAGCCGAAACCGATGTGAACGGCAAGGTGGTAAAACTGTTCGGTACGGTGATCGACATTACCGATCGCAAAGCCGCCGAAGCAGGACTGCGGCAAGCAGCAGTCGAGTTAGAAGACAGAGTGAGCGATCGCACGACTGAACTTTCCCAAGCAGTCACCCAATTAGAACAAGAAATTGGCGATCGTAAACAGGCAGAAGCAGCGCTGCAAGTTTCCGAGCAAAACCTGCGGACTATCTTTAACAATGTTTACGATGCTATCTTCATTCACGATTTAGAAGGAAACATTCTCGATGTCAATAATCGAATGTTAGAAATGTACGGAGTGAGCCAGGAACAAGCAACAAAATTATCAATTAAAAACGACTATTCAACACACGACAATCCCATTGAAAAAATGGAAGAACTTTGGGAAAGAGTATTAGCAGGCGAAACAGGTCGCGTGGAATGGAAAGCGAGGCGTCCCAAGGACGGTTCAACTTTTGATGCAGAAATTGCCCTTTCCAAAATTAATCTCAACGGCAATCTCAGCATCATTGCCAACGTCCGAGATATTAGCGATCGCAAACAGGCAGAAGCAGAACTGCAACACGCCCAACAGTTTATGGAATCTGTACTCAAAACCATACCCGTAGGAGTGGTTGCCAAGGATGCCCAAGAACTGCGGTTTGTACTGTGGAACCCGGCCGCCGAAGAGTTGCTCGGTTTCAGTGCAGCAGAAGTTATCGGCAAAAATGATTACGACTTTTTCCCAACAAAACAAGCTGATTTTTTCACCGCCAAAGACCGGGAAGTGCTCAACAGCGGGCAAATTGTAGAAATCGCCGAAGAAGAGGTTGAAACGAGGCAAGGAGAAACGCGGATATTTCATACCAAGAAAACAGCAATACTCGATGCTGATGGCAAACCGCAATATCTATTAGCTGTTACCGAAGACATTACCGATCGCAAGCGGGGAGAAATTGCCTTGAGGCGATCGGAAGCCCTACTCAGACAGCAAGCCGAGCGAGAAAAATTGCTCAACAACCTCACTACTCAAATCCGCAATTCCCTCGATTTCGACAGCATTATTGCTGTCGCCGTCCAAGAAATTCGGGCTTTCATGCAGATCGATCGGTGCAACTTTAGCTGGTATCGCGGCGACGGGGAGGAACCTTTCTGGGAAATTCTTAAAGAATCTCGCCTCCCCCAACTTCCGGATTTAACAGGTTGCTATAAAGCTTCTGACTTCGGTGCTTTAGGAAAAACTGTCTTGCGTCTAGAAACGCTGCAAGTCGATGATGTCGGAGCAATCGCAGACCCTGTTTGGAGAAAGTCTCTTAGTTATATGGGCTACCAATCTATATTGGCAATTCCGATGCAGGCACTTTCGGGAGTCGTGAGTGTTGTTACCTGCTCCCACTCCGCTTCTGTGCGGCATTGGAGCGACAGCGAAGTAGAATTGTTGCAAGCGATTACAGTTCAATTGGCGATCGCTCTCAACCAAGCCGATCTTTACGCCCAAACTCGCAATAAAGCTCGCGAATTAGAGCAAACATTGCAGAAATTAACCAGCACTCAATCGCAGTTAATTCAAAATGAAAAAATGTCGAGTCTCGGTCAACTTGTGGCAGGAGTCGCCCACGAAATTAACAATCCAGTTAACTTTATTTACGGCAATCTATCCCACGCCAACGACTATACTCAAGACTTGCTGCACCTGATCGAACTTTACCAAAATCACTATCCCAATCCAGTCCCGGAAATTCAAGAGGAAGTAGACAATATAGAACTCGAATTTCTGATGGAAGACCTGCCAAAGTTGCTTTCTTCAATGAAAGTCGGTGCCGACAGAATTCAACAAATTGTTGCTTCTCTCCGCACATTTTCCCGCATGGACGAAGCGGAAAAGAAAGCAGTCAACATCCACGACGGCATAGATAGCACGCTGATGATTTTGCAGCACCGACTCAAAGCTAAACACAATCATCCAGAAATTGAGGTGATTAAAGAATACGCTCCACTGCCCTTAGTAGAATGTTATGCCGGACAGTTAAATCAAGTATTTATGAACATCTTGAGCAATGCTTTGGATGCTTTGGAAGAACGGGATCTGCGCCGTTCTCCCGAGGAAATGCGGCAACAGCCCAGCAACATCCGCATCCGCACTGAAATATCGCCAGCGGGCAAGGTAATCATTCGGATTGCTGACAACGGGCCGGGAATACCGGAGACTGTCGGCACTCGGCTTTTTGACCCGTTTTTTACCACTAAACCTGTGGGTAAAGGCACCGGGATGGGCTTGTCAATTAGCTATCAAATTGTTACAGACAGACACAATGGGTCGCTGAAATGCACTTCTTCACCGGGACAGGGTACAGAATTGGTGATCGAAATACCCCTCAAAGCTAATTGTTAATAGGGAATTGGTAAGTTGTAAGTTTTAATTGGCAATTAACAATTGCGAAAGTGTTACTGTGCGTCAGCTTTGTAATTCTCAACCATATCAATTCCGGTAGCATCGTCGTCGGACGTAAAATTTACTCAACAATCAGTAATCAGGGACGGTACAACCGGAATTGATCTCATTCATCTGCGTTACTCTGTGTTAATCTGCCCTCATCTGCGGTTTAAAAAAGAGAATTTTTCTGACCGCAGATGACAAGGGATTAATGCGGATTCACGCAGATGAAGAATTCCGATGCTAACCAATTTGATATGAACACCGAAAATCTAATTTTGATGCACCATTTATTCCCTGGTGCATCAGTTTTGAGATTGTGAGTTTGTAGCAAAAATGTCTTCACGGGGTGAGGCACTATTTACCAATCTGTACCTCACTCAGTCCATAATGGCTATATTACCGAGATTTATCAGGATTTCTGTCACTGCTGAACTGTCCAAAGGTTTAGAAAACCAATATCCCTGAGCTAATTCGCAGTCGAGTTCTCGAAGCTGTGATAACTGTTCGGCTGTCTCTACACCTTCGGCGATCGCATTCAATCCCAAATTGTGAGCCAAAGTTACGATCGCCCGCACAATCTGCAAAGGCTGACCCCCGTCGTCACCGTTTTCGACAGCCCCCAAGCGGCTCACAAAAGATCGATCGATCTTCAGTGTATCCAGCGGAAAACGGTGCAAGTAACTCAAAGACGAATAGCCAGTACCGAAATCGTCGATCGACAATCGAATATTTCTAGCTTTTAATTGGGCTAGCACAATATTGGCTTTTTTCACATTTTCCACGATCGCGCTTTCAGTAATCTCCAATTTTAAACAGCTCGGATCGCAGCCAGTTTCTGCTAAAATGTCATCGATTTCCTCGATTAAATTCGGCATACCTAACTGTTTAGGAGAGAGATTGACGCTCATTGTTAATTGCGAAGGATCAATAATAGGTAATTTAAAATTCGGAATTGGTACCTGGGAAGTTGTACTGAACGTAGCCGAAGTATTGGTAATTGGGAATGGGGAATGGGTAATAGATGAGTGGAAATCAGTAATCGGGAATTGGTAACTGGGAATTGGTAATTTTTTACCGATTCTTTCTTCCCTGTGACCAATATTGGGGCTAGGCTCAGTAAAAGTTCCGTGTTCCTCATTCCCTGTATCTGTTACATCAGTTAAATTCCCTCCATTGCCCGTTGCCCTCTTCTCTGTTGTTACCCTGAGCGAAGTCGAAGCGCTTTCTTCCTTCTTGTTACGCTGAGCGACTCGCCCTGAGTGCAGCCGAAGAGAGTCGAAGGGCCTTGTTCCGAATTCGATGGGACTTCTTCCCTGTTGCTCGGTTAACATTTCTTGCCAAATCCGCAATTGCTGACAAGCTTCCCGCAACACCCAGGCTCCCAGAGGCACGATCAAACCTGTTTCTTCAGCTACAGGAATAAAAGTAGACGGCGGAACTAGACCCCGAACTGGGTGGTGCCAGCGCACCAAGGCCTCAAAACCTTCGAGCGCACCGCTGGCGATCGAAACAATCGGTTGGTAGTGCACAATAAAGTGCGAACGTTGATCCTTGCTCTCTCCTAATTCCTCCTTGCCCAAAATAGCCAACCGCAGGTCAGTTTCTAACTGCAACAGCGACATAGTTTGGTCGTGCATCGCCAAATTAAACACTTCGTGGCGGGCCTTACCCAAAGCTTTAGCGCGGTACATAGCGATGTCAGCATCGCGTAGGAATTCTTCTGGGTGAGTGTACGAATTTAATTCGCCACTGGCGGTGGCTTCGCCTCGACTGAAAACAATGCCAATGCTAGCAGTGGTAAATACTTCGTGTCCTTCGAGATGAAACGGCTTCGTCAGTTCTTTTTGTATCTTTTTAGCTGCGAGGGTGGCGTCACTGAGGCTCTGAATGTGGTCTAGCAGGATGGTGAATTCGTCTCCCCCCAGTCGGGCGACGGTATCAGAAACCCGGACGCACGTTTGCAGTCGCTCCGCGAGGGCGATTAGCAGTTTGTCTCCTAAAACGTGTCCTAAAGAATCATTAACTACTTTGAAGCGGTCTAAATCTAGGAAAAGTAAACCAAATTTGTAATCGGGGGACTGATTGGATCGGCGGATGGCTTGTCCTAGCCTGTCGATGAACAAAACCCGGTTGGGCAAACCCGTCAGCGCATCGTGAAAAGCGCCGTGCAGCAGTTGCCGTTCTACTCGCTTGCGCTCGGTGACATCTCGGATAATAATCTGGCCAGCGGTCGAGCCTTGATAAATAGCGGGGATGCCGGCCATTTCAACGTCTATTATTTGTCCGTCGAGCCTCATCAGTTTTTGTTCGGCAAGGTCGATCGGCTGATTTTCTATCTCGACTAGCCGAATGCGCTCTGTGGCTATTTCCACATAGTTTGGATGGACGAAATGCAATATGGGAAAGCCGATTAGCGCATCGGGAGAGTTCGCACCGAGGAGTTTCGCGCCGGCAGCATTGATGTAGGCGATTTTCCCTTGACTGTGAACGGCGATCGCTTCGGGAGATAGTTCTACTAAACGGCGATAGCGTTCTTCACTTTCTTTGAGAGAGACTATTAACTCGCATCGCTCTTTTTCAGCTTGCTGGCGTTCGACTTCCATTTGGTGAACCGCCAGAATTTTGCCAATACTTTGAGCCATCAATTCTATAATTTCTATTTCCTCGTACTTGAACTTTTTTTTCTTTATTTCTGGCGAACTAAAACTCAACGTGCCGTAAGTTTTATTGTTAACAAATATCGGCGTTCCAATGTAAGATTCCGCCTTGCAGTTCTGATAAGCAGGATGTTCGCGCATCTCAATATCTGAGCCTATATGAGAATACGCAACTGTTTTGTTAAGTTTAATGACTGCCGCGCAGTAAGTATCGCTGAGGTTCAACTCTAAGCCTCGCACGAAGTATTCTAAATCGCTTTTCGCTGCTCTGACAATAAAAGTCTCGTTGTCAACTTCAGCCATGATGCCCATAGAAAGTCCAAACATCAAACAGCCTGCTGTTAGATAATCGTCAACCAGTTCTTCAAAGTTTTGATAATGATAAGTTGTAATCCGATGCAAGTGTTTGAGATTAGCGCTAAATGCTGCTAAAGCTTGAGAATTTAAAAATAATTCTTCTTCCGAACGCTGGCGGTCGGTAATGTCTGTTTGTACTCCAATAAAGTGGGTTAAGTGTCGCCGCGAGTTGTAAACTGGAGCGATCGACAGTTCGTGCCAAAAAGGGGTGCCGTCTTTCCGAAAGTTTCGTAATATAACTTGAGATTCTCTGCCTTCTTCAATCGCAATTCGCAATTGTTTGGCAGCGGGGGTGTCAGTGTCTGTACCCTGCAAAAATCGGCAATTTTTCCCCATTAACTCGTCTCTGCGATAACCCGTAATCCGCTCAAAACTGGGATTGACATAAATAATCGGATTATCTGCAACGGTGGCGTCGGTGATTGCAATGCCGTTGCTGCAACTTTCGATCGCCCGTTCCATCATTTGTAAGCGCTCTTGCGATATAATGCGCTCGATCGCCGCAGCTAACACGTTGGCGATCGCTTCTACAAAATAAACGTCATCTTGACTGAAAACCCGCCCTTGGCTGGTATGAACCCCCAAAATTCCCCAGGCCGGCGAGGATGAACTGTTCGCTGGTTCTGCTTGTCCCCAGTTCCTCCCCAGTCCCCGATTGCCGGGAATAATTACAGTGACGCCGCTGACTGCCCGATGGTTATGCAGTAGCGGCAACTCGCTAAAGCGCGTTTCCACCCGTAAATCTTCGACGATCGTCGGTTCGCCCACTAGCAATGTGTAACCTGCTTGCGATCGGGCAGAAGCGGCAACAGTAGCGCTGCCGACGAGGCCCGGCTGCCAGCCAACCCCCGCTCGCAGCAGAAAAGCATGACCAGAGGGCAACAGTTCTAATACCTGGCAATAATCAACGTCCAGGGTTTGAGCAATTAAAACCGCAGCTTTGTCCATCAGTGCGGACAAATCTGTTTCGGCCAGAGCCTGCTGCCCCAAGTAAGCGACGGCCGCTTGCTGGCGGGCCCGCGAGTGAATTGACGTGAGCAATTCCTGCTCCTTGGCGGCCACTCGCTTCCGATCCGTAATGTCGCTGAATACCGACAGAACAGCTTTCCCCGACACCAATGTCAGATACCGCATCGATACACTTGCCCAAAACAGCGTGCCGTCAGCTTTTTTAAGCCGGATTTCTGTCTCGCGGACGTGTCCGTTGCGGGCGAGCCGCAACAGCAATTCCTGGCGCTCTGCAGGTTTGTGGTAGAGCATTTCGGCTTTTTGGCGGTCGATCGACTTGAATCCTGTGAACCCGAAAGCCTGACGACATAAATCGTTACTATAAAGAATTGTGCCGTCCGCCAGACTGCTCACGACCAGGGGTATTGGCATCGAGTTGGCGATCGTCAGCAGTAATTCTTTGGTTCCTTGCAGCTCTTTGTACAAGTCTGGCTTGGACGCCCAGCCGTGACAGTCTTCAGACTTTTCAGGGATAAAACTTTCCATTGTTTAATCGATCCATTAGCAGGACAACTTTTTTAAACTTGTGGTCAATCAATACTGCGGACGGTTTTTAATTAGCAGTCGTAGAATAAAAGTTTCAAGGCGATTCGCCAATCGAGCTACCAACGGAAAATCAAGGGTTTCAAACTACGAACTAAAAACAGTCCAGATTATTGGTAAATGACGATTTCAGATGCAGAGGAGGATCTACAGTAGCCCACAACACATTAATCTTAACCAGAACTATGCAACTGAAGGCCCCTAAACTGCTCGGCTGAAGTTTGATACGCTGCTCTCCCGTTAAAGACCACATCTGTCTTTGGTATGAAAATCTACTGTTTTTAAAGTTGCGTTAAGTTTTGATAAGAGCGAGGTACTTTACCCAATGTGCAGCGGAAGCTCCTAATCTAAAAAGTAAAGTCACCTACAAACAACCACCGAATACTATCCGAGGAGAGAGGAGAAATGCTTGAATCTTACCGCCGTACCGCTGCCGAACGGGCCGCTTTGGGAATTCCACCCCTGCCGCTAGACGCCCAGCAAACGTCGGAACTGTGTGAACTGCTGAAAAATCCGCCGGCTGGAGAAGAAGAGACCTTAATAGAATTATTGCGCGATCGCGTCCCGCCAGGAGTAGACAGCGCCGCCTACGTCAAAGCTGGTTTTTTAACTGGCATTGCTAAAGGCGAAATCCACAGCCCCCTAATTGCTCCCAAATGGGCAGTTTACCTGCTGGGGACAATGATGGGCGGTTACAACGTCCAATCTTTAATCGATTTGCTCAATCCTACTGCCGAAATCGCCATTCCCGCCACCGCCGCCCGGGCACTGAGCAAAACGTTGTTAGTATTCGACGCTTTCCACGACGTTATAGCTTTGTCTGATACTAATCCCTACGCCAAACAGGTAGTCGATTCTTGGGCGGATGCCGAGTGGTTTACAGGCCGTCCTGTATTGCCAGAAGCGATTACCGTTACAGTCTTCAAAGTTCCTGGAGAAACCAATACTGATGACTTGTCGCCTGCACCTCATGCTACCACGCGACCGGACATTCCCCTACACGCTTTGGCGATGCTAGAAAGTAAGATGCCAGGAGCTTTGCAAACCATTGCAGACTTGAAGCAAAAAGGTCATCCCGTAGCCTATGTTGGTGATGTTGTCGGTACCGGTTCGTCACGGAAATCGGCGATTAATTCCGTACTCTGGCACATTGGGAATGATATTCCGTTTGTGCCGAACAAGCGCAGTGGCGGTTATATTTTAGGAAGTGCGATCGCCCCGATTTTCTTCAATACCGCTGAAGATTCCGGCGCTTTGCCGATCGAATGCGATGTCTCCAAAATGGAAACAGGAATGGTAATTACCATCCATCCATACCAAGGCGAAATTACCAACGAAGCCGGAGAAATAATCTCCACATTCACCCTCAAACCCGACACAATTCTAGACGAAGTTCGCGCAGGTGGCCGAATTCCGCTATTAATTGGACGAACTTTAACCGACAAAACCCGCGCAGCTTTAGGACTAGCACCTAGCACTATTTTTACCCGTCCCACAATCCCAGTAGATACGGGAAAAGGCTTCACTTTAGCACAAAAAATGGTAGGCAAAGCTTGCGGTTTGTCAGGCGTTCGTCCCGGTACATCTTGCGAACCAGTAATGACAACAGTCGGCTCGCAAGATACCACCGGGCCAATGACTCGGGACGAATTGAAAGAACTTGCTTGTTTGGGATTTAGCGCTGATTTGGTTATTCAAAGTTTCTGCCACACCGCCGCTTATCCGAAGCCAGTGGATGTAAAAACTCACCATGAGTTGCCCGATTTCATGGCAGAGCGAGCAGGCATAGCTTTGCGCCCCGGAGACGGCATTATTCACTCTTGGCTGAACCGAATGTTATTGCCGGATACAGTCGGCACTGGCGGCGATTCTCACACTCGTTTTCCTTTGGGAATTTCCTTTCCTGCGGGTTCGGGATTGGTGGCATTTGCTGCGGCCTTGGGCGTTATGCCTTTGGATATGCCGGAATCAGTTTTAGTGCGGTTTAAAGGCGAATTGCAGCCCGGAGTAACGCTGCGGGATGTTGTGAATGCAATTCCCTATGTAGCAATTCAAAAAGGTTTGCTAACCGTCGCGAAACAGAACAAGAAAAACATCTTTTCTGGACGGATCATGGAGATTGAAGGTTTGCCCGATTTGAAGGTTGAGCAGGCTTTTGAATTGACCGATGCGTCGGCAGAGCGTTCTTGCGCTGGATGTACGATTAAATTGAGTGTGGAGACTGTTTCCGAGTACATTCGCTCCAATGCTGCGCTGCTGAAAAACATGGTGGCGCGGGGCTATCAAGATGCGCGGACGATGATGCGCCGGGTGGCGAAGATGGAGGAATGGTTGGCAAATCCGGTGCTGATGGAGGCGGATGCTGATGCGGAGTACGTTGAAATCATCGAAATCGATCTGAACGAGATTACAGAACCCATTGTGGCTGCTCCCAATGACCCGGATAATGTTAAGTTGTTGAGTGAGGTTGCGGGCGATCGCGTTGACGAAGTATTTGTCGGTTCTTGCATGACAAATATCGGTCACTACCGCGCCACAGCGAAGGTGTTGGAAGGTGCAGGGGAGGTTAAAACTCGCCTGTGGATTTGTCCCCCAACTCGCATGGACGAACAGCAACTCAAAGAAGAAGGTTATTACAGCATTTTTGGAGCTGCTGGAGCGCGTACAGAAATGCCCGGCTGCAGTCTTTGTATGGGCAATCAAGCGCGGGTTAAAGATGCGACAACGGTGTTTTCAACTTCTACTCGTAACTTTAACAACCGCATGGGCAAAGATGCACAAGTTTATCTCGGTTCTGCGGAATTGGCTGCTGTTTGTTCGCTGTTAGGTCGCATTCCCACAGTCCAAGAATACAATGACATTGTGTCGAAGAGAATCGATCCTTTTGCGGGTGATTTGTATCGGTATTTGAATTTCGATCAAATTGCAGGTTTTGAGGATGAAGGCAGAGTGATTGCTTTGGAAGATATGCCTCGAATTGAGGATATTTTGGGAATTCCAGATGGTGTGTTGAGCAAGTAAAAAGTGCGGCGGGCTATGGCCCGCCCTTTGTTTATAATAGGAGTAGGGGTTCACGCCTGCATCTCTAATTCACGTCCACGATATTGATCG
>NZ_JAUBQX010000014.1:0-24712 GCF_036701505.1 Microcoleus sp. Pol11C2 | reverse complement strand
CTATGGCCCGCCCTTTGTTTATAATAGGAGTAGGGGTTCACGCCTGCATCTCTAATTCACGTCCACGATATTGATCGACCCGCCCCCCTCCCCTTTTCGTAAATCAATCGAACTTCATATAAATCTGAGAAAGGAGAAAAGTGATTATGCCTTAGCAAGCTTTAATCAGCGAAAGCCAAGCGACAGCAACTTCAGGGCCAGAAACTCGCATAGGCGAAGAAATTGTAGATTTTTTGCGGGAGATTCAGCCTGAAATTACTGACTATGAGGTGAGGCGCGAATTAATTCGTGCACGTAAGGCGGCAGGCATTAGACGACTTGATGAACTTAAATCCCAATTTCCCTACCGTGATTTGACTACAGAAGTAATGCTTTTAGTGGCTCAGTTGTGGGCTGATTCGAGAAGGAGAGGAAGACCAACAACCGAGCCTAATGCACTTGACGGAGATGTGATTTTGGCTGCTCAAGCAATATTGGAGCAAGTGAAGGCAATGATGTGGTAATTGCTACAACAAATTTGGGCCATTTGTCGCAATTTATTGATGCTCGCGAGTGGCGATTAATTCAGTAATCTTTAAATCGATCGCACTTACCCTATCCCTGTTATACTTTGAACTACAGCTATTTTTGCAAACACCGTTGGCGAGATAAACAGGATGGTGGAAACAGTGGACACAATCGAAAAAATTGACGATCGCACACAAACCCGCTACTGGGGTCAAGTTACAGTCATAGACGCGGGCGATCGTTATAAGATCAATCGCATTGAAGTCAAGCCAGGGCATCACATCAGCACCCAAATGCACTATCACCGCAGCGAACACTGGGTTGTCGTCTCCGGTACCGCTAAAGTTATCTGCGACGACAAAGAGACGATTCTCATGCAGAAACAGTCAACCTATGTTCCCATGAATACTGCTCACCGCGTAGAAAATCCAGGCGTTATTCCCCTAGTGATGATTGAAATCCAAAATGGTGAATACCTCGGCGATGATGACATTATCCGCTTCGCCCAAGATAGTCACGAGGAAGATTGAGCCTAGCTCCAAATATAAAGCAATCCCAGACGCCAGGGAAAAGCTTCGCACACCGAACAATGACCTACGCAGCGATCGGAAACAAGATAAATCCTACTATTAAAACTGTAGGGGCAATTTCAGAATTGCCCCTACCTTATTATATTAAGTTTGTTAAGGACCAGAATTTGATATAGCAATTGGCGATCGTCCTACGGCAAAGAAGCGTTTTCTAAATCTACATTTGCCATATTGGCATTCTTTAAATTAGCACCTGTCAAGTCTGAACCGTTCAAATTTGCACCGTTCAAATTGGCATTGGTCAAATTTGCATCCCGCAAGTTGACTCCCTGTACGTCTATTCCCGACAAACTGCCACCTCTGAGGCTGATATTAGCTAAATTCGCTACAGACTGGCGAGCATTTCTGAGGTTTGCACCCGCCAAGTTTGCGCTTTCTAAATTAGCGCCGATTAAATTAGCGCTGGTGAGGTTGGTATTTTTCAAACTCGCAATCACTAAACCCGCCAGACTCAGATTAGCGCGGCTCAAATCAGCACCCTCCAAATTAGCTCCGTGCATTTTAGCCGCAATTAAACTCGCACCTTGCAATTTAGCTTGTTTAAGATTTGCTTCATTCAGTTTGGCTTCGTTCAAATTTGCACCGTTCAAATTTGCACCACTCAGATTCGCACCGCTCAAATCTGCGCCAGTCAAATTGATACCAGCAAGCTGCGCTCCTGTCAAGTCACATTGGCTACATTTTTTAGTTTCTAAGAGTTGCTTGACGTGTGATACGTTTTCTGCCTTTACTCCGGATGCACAACCGATCGCAATCAGCAGCCCTGTTGTTGTTAAAATTCCAAGTTTCATATACCCACCCTCAGCAATATCTCTCTTTTAATAATATCCCACATTATTAAAGAGGGTTGGGTGATCAGTCTCTTTGATAAACTGTGACAATCATCACCCTATTGTGTACAAAATATGCAATAATTATTGACGTTTCAACTTCCCTCTATTATTGTAACGAATTATTGCTTTTTCAGGAACCAAAAAGGAAAAGATTGCGTCGGTTCTAGACGGACGCCGGTGATTGTGTTCTGAGCAAAGGTATAGTCTTTATCCTGCCAAAGAGGGATGAAAGGTACATCTTGACCCAGTATGTCTTGAATTTCGGCAAATATGCCTTTACGGGTTTGAGGATTTGCTTCTTTTCGTTGCTTGTCGATCAGTTGATTTACCCGATCGCTATAATAAAACGAACCCTGACCTTGACTTTGACCCTTGGAGCAGCCCTCAGCCTCGGAACCTGTCGCACAATCTAAAAACGGGTGGATGTAATTGTCAGCGTCAAAAAAGTCGGCTGACCAATCCACTAAAACCGCAGGATAAATTCCCTTCTCTATGTTTTGAAACAAAGTCGGAGATTCCACGCTGTTAATTTCTACCTTCATTATCCCGTCCATTTTGAGTTTAGCTTGCGCCTCCATCATGCTCACCACTAAAGCTCGTTTTGTGGAAGATGAAGCATACCAAATTGGCAGAACGAAAGGATTGGTGGCCGAGTATCCCGCTTTCGTCAAAAGTTCCTTAGCCTTTGTCGTGTTGGCATCACCGTAGAGTTCTTTAAAAACCGGTTTTTGAACGTCGAAGTTTGTGGGAATCAGACTGTAAAGCGGTTGTGCTTGTCCCCGCAGTACGCGCTCGTTAATCACCGGGCGATCCATCACTGCTGCGATAGCCTGTCTGACTTCTAACTTGTCCAGCGGCTTAGACTTGGTATTCAGCGTTATGTAATTAACCGTACTGCTTTCCCCCGCGATTTCCTGCCATTTCCCTTTTTTTGCTCCCTCGTCCAAGCTTTGAACTTGGTCTGCATCCAGAGACAAATAAGCCACATCAACGGCACCAGTCTGAAAAGTATTGAACAAATTTGACGAACTAGAAAGCAGCAAAATGTCAATTCCTTGATTAACCGGCTTTTCCCCCCAATACTTTTCAAACACGTCAAACTTGAGAGAATCGCTGCCGTACTTCGCCAGCTTGTAACGTCCAGTTCCCACAAAGGTATCGGGTTTAAATTTACCCTGTCCAATCTCGTACGCTTTCGGAGAAACAGCACACATACCGGAAAATGTCAACAGGGAAGGAAAAGCAGAAAAAGGCTTTTTGAGTTGAAAAGTTAATTCGTATTCGCCCGTGGCTTTTACCGATTCTACTGCATCGCTCAACAACATAGCCGGACTGCCACCATTTTTGATAAACCGCTGCAAGGAAAATTCCATTGCTGCGGCGTTAAACGGTGTGTCGTCGTGAAAAATAACTCCTTGACGCAAGGGGATTGTATATGTCAATCCGTCTTGGCTAACTTTTGGCATTGCTGTCGCTAAGTGGGGGATTAACTCTGTAGTTCCAGACTTGTAAGTGTAGAGAGTGTCGCCCAAATTTCGCAGCAATTGTCCTGATAAGGTTTCGTAACCGTCCGCAGGGTCGATCGTCCGCAATTTCAAGGTTGTGCCAATAGTAACGCGGTTATTAGCATTTTCGCCGCTCGCAGTCACCGATCGACGTGGCCCCTGTCCGCAACTTGCAGTTAACAAGCAGCACAGAAAGAACAGAGCTATCGCTTTAATCACTGAAGGTTTTATATGTATTCTAGGCTGCTGCTTGTTAATTCTCATCGTCTTTTTTTGACACTCCAAATTATTGATTATATTATCAGGACTTACGCACTGTTAGACTAGAAACCGGATTTATTTGTAGATTCTCCTGCAATACAAATATCGCTGCCTAACCACAGCAACTTAAAAGCTTGGTGATGTTCGATCGGTTTGAGATCCTTCGGCTCAATTTTTATAGCTTGCTGGCTCATGAGTGTTCTTGCTAAAAAGTGCGGCGATCGTCTTAATTAATTTATCCGGTTCGATCGGCTTTGCCAGATGTCGGTGAAATCCAGCTTGCAAAGCTTGCTTTTGATTAAACTCGCCGGCATAGGCAGTCAGGGCGATCGCGGGAATCAGCCCACCCCGTTCTGGCGGCAGGGTTCGGACTTGCCGCAACAGCATATAGCCATCCATCCCCGGCATTCCAATGTCGCTCAACAGGACATCTGGCTGGAAATTAGTCAACGCTGTGAGGGCTTCTTGAGGGACAGCCACCGTCAGTACCTCTGCACCTGCATCTTCTAGCAAAAAGGAAATCAAGTCTCGCATATCCGGCTCATCATCTACAACCAGTATCCGCATCCCGGATAACGGTTCATCTGCAGTCGATCGTTCGGAAAGTCCTGCAAGAGAGTTTTCTTGTCCCTTTACCTTCCCTGATAGGGGCAGTCTTACAGTAAAGGTAGCTCCTAGCCCTTCACCCGGGCTATCTGCGACCACGGTGCCGCCGTGCAGTTCCACTAGATGGCGCACGATCGCCAGCCCCAATCCCAAGCCCCCAAACTTGCGGGTTGTGGCCCCATCTTTTTGCCGGAAGTAGTCAAACACATAGGGTAAAAACTCCGGTGCGATGCCAATCCCTGTATCTGCCACCGTAATTTGAGCGTGATTGCCAACACGAGTCAAATTCACCTCAACCCGCCCTCCGGCTGAGGTGAATTTGACCGCATTGGAAACAAGATTCCAGATTACTTGCTGCAAACGGCCCGAATCCCCCAAAATCTGTCCCACCTGAGGATCTAACACAGTCCGAATATCAATGGATTTGGCAACTGAAGCCAAATTGACGGTTTCGATCGCCGATTCCACAGTTAAAGCTAAATCGACTGGACGAATATTAAGACTGAGCTTGCCTTGAAGAATTTTCGAGACATCGAGCAAATCCTCAATCAGTTCACTTTGCAGCTTGGCGTTGCGTTCGATCGTGGCTAACGCCTGTGCAGTTTTCGCCGCATCCAGCTTGCCAGTTTGCAGCAGCTTTGACCAGCCCAGGATGGGATTGAGGGGCGATCGCAATTCATGGGATAGAACCGCTAAAAACTCATCCTTGATCCGATTTGCCTGTCTTAGCTGTTCCGCTTGCTGCTGGAGTGAATCGTTCAGGTTTGCCCGTTCCAGAGCGATCGCGATCTGGTCACAGGTCGATCCCAGCATATCGATTTCTGCTGGCGTAAAGTGCGTCCGAGTCCGGCTGGCAAATGAGAGCGTTCCTAATAACTGCCCTTGAGCGATTAACGGTTGACCCGCGTAAGCCGTGATGCCCATTTCATAGGCGGCTTTAGCATTCGGATGAGTGGAGAGTTCGGCTTGATTCAAGACAAGTTGCTGCTGCGTTTGGGCGACCAGTCCACAGAGATATTCCCCTAATTCGATCCATGCGATCGCCTGCGCCCTTTCTTCAGAGATGCCATCATAGTTTCTCAAATGCAGCATCTGGCGGTTGTCTTTTTCTTCCACCATGAAGTTGTAGTAAGAGTGCAGATCGAGTTGCACAGCAAGTTTGCGGAATAGCGTGTCTATCAAAGCCAGAGGCTTTTCTGTCTGCATCAGATCGCGGGTAGTTTCATACAGCAATTGCAGTCGCTCACTTGCTTGCCGTTGTGCGGTCTTGTCCTGCATGATTTTGACAAATCCCTGCGGACAATCCGCTTCGTTAAGCAGGGGCATCATCAATCCACTGGCCCAAAAGCGATTCCCATCTTTGCGGATGTGCCAGCGTTCGTCTTCTGCCCGTCCTTGCAGTAGAGCCGTTTGCCTCTCGTGCTCGGGTTGTCCTTGTTCGTTATCTTCGGGCGTGAAGATCATCCGAGCGGGGCAACCAATTGCTTCTGTCTCGGTATAGCCCAACAACCTTTCTGCCCCTGAGTTCCAACTGGCAATGATGCCGTTAAGGTCGAGGGTGAAGATGGCATAATCTTTGGCGCTTTCAAAGATCAGACGGAGGCGGGATTCACTCTGGCGCAGGGCTTCCTCAGCTTGCTTGTGGTCTTCAATATCAACACAGGAGCCTATGTAGCCCAAGAACTCACCTTCCAATCCGTAGCGAGGAACAGCTTCATCCATAACCCAACGGTATATGCCATCAAAGCGTTTCAAGCGATATTCCATCTTGAACGGTTGACGGGCATCAAAGGCAGTCACATAGGTGTCTAAACACCGATCGAGGTCGTCGGGGTGGACTCCTTCTGCCCAACCATTGCCGCTTTCTTGTTCGATCGTCCGTCCCGTAAAGTTTAGCCACGGGAGGTTGAAGTAATAACAGAGTTTATCGGTCCCAGCCATCCAAATCAGCACAGGGGCAGCATCTGCCATCAGCCGGAACCTTGCCTCACTCTCCCGTAGTGTGGCTTCGGCTTGTTTGCGATCGGTGATATCGTTGACCAGTGCTACAAACCCTTCAACTTTTCCCTGGCTATTGAAGCGGGGAACATAGGTTGCATTGACATAACGGGTTACACCATCTTTGTAGGGAATTTGGGTTTCAAAGGTCACTTCCTCTCCTGCCAAGACTTGCTCAACATAAGGACGAATCCCTTGATAGCCAGTTTCACCTAAAACCTCTCGGAGATGCTTGCCGTAGATTTCTTTTGCCTGAGGTCCAAACCATTCTTCATATGCTCGATTGTGGAAGCGGTAGCATTGATCTGAGTCTACAAAGCAGATCAAGGCAGGCACGGCATTGGTGACTAAACGAAGTTCTGCTTCTCGTTGTTGCAATACCTCCTCGGCAAGTTTTCGATCGGTAACATTTCGGAAATAAATGGTAATCCCGTTCACGGCAGGGTAGGTGCGAACGTCATACCACCGATCGTGGTCGAGATAAAACGCCGTGACTGATAAAGCCACGCGCTCGTTGGCCACGCGCCGATAAACCCGCTCAAACTCGCTGCCACCGAGTCCTGGAAATTCTTCCCACAAATTCTTCCCAATCAGATCGGCCGAAGTGCGGTCTAGCAGAATTTCCGCTGACCGATTCAGGTATGTGAAACGCCAATTCTCATCCAGGGAAAAGAATCCATCATCAATACTTTCCAGAATGTTCCGACTCTGCTCTTCGCTTTGACGCAACGCTTCTTCGGCTTGTTTGCGATCGCTGATGTCGATTAATACGCCCCGCGTCGAAATTATGATGCCCTCAGCGTTGTAGGCGCAATCGCCCTTTGCCAAAATCCAACGAACGGTGCCATCTGCCCACAGCGCCCGATACTCTATTTCAGTATGCGGTTGATTCGCTTTTAACTCACTGAGGACGGTCTGAACGAATGGGCGATGGTCGGGATGCACGGCTTCTAAAAACACCTGCACCGACATTGCTGTATTGACGGGTAAACCAAACATCGCTTTGGCCCTATCCGTAAAACTCAGCGTGTCTGTTTCTATATCCCAATACCACAAACCCAAATTGCCGCCTTCGGAAGCCAGTCGGAACTGTTCTTCGCTCTCCCGCAACGCCTGGAACGAGCGATCGCGCTCGAAGGCGATGCTGGCAACTTGGGTGCCGAACTCGGCGAGTTTATGTTCCCAATCCGTCGGCCTCCGCGCCTCGCTAAAGCAAAGCATCAGCGACCCCAGAGCTAGATTGTCGTGCCTGAACACGGGCTGAGAATGACACGCTAGAATGCCATGAGCCACGCATAAATTTCGCCATGCTTGCGACCAGCGATCGTCGTTGGCGATGTCGGCGCAGGTCACGGGCTGACCGCTATACACTGCTTCGCCACAGGTTCCAATGCACAAATCGTTAATCGGAGCATCTTGGAGTCCTTCACCAAAAGACGGTGGAAAGTCTGGAGTAATCGATCTCTTAAACGTCAGCCCCTGAGCATCTGCTAGCAGGAAGCCCGCGCGGGTACCCGGATTCAGCCTGGATACTGAGTCACACACGGCTGCCAGACAGTCGTCTAGTGGCTGTCCGAATGCGATCGACTCCAGCAGTCGTTTCTGCTCGATTAGGAGGAGTTCCGCCTGTTTGCGATCGGTAATGTCAGCAAGCACAACGGTCAGTCCACTGGGCGAAGGGTAAATTCGATGGTTGTGCCAACCTTTCCAAGGTGAGTAGAGATAATCAAACTGGAGCGGCGTTTGTGCGCGCATTGCCCGATGAAACTGCACGTAAGCATCGGTGTCAACGGCAGCGGGAAATAGCTCCCAAACGTTCTGACCCAGAATCGCTGACCGCGGCATTCCAACCATTTCACAGTAGCGATCGTTGGCATAGGTGTAGCGCCAATCGCGATCGAGGATGTAAAACCCATCGTTGATGCTAGAAAGTACCGTTTCTAGCTGTTCTTTTGCCTCAGTCACCGCAGCTTGTGCTGCTTCGCCCTGCACCTGTTGTTCTAGTTCCATTGTCTCCTGTAAATTTTGCAAGGCTGCTTTCGCGTTTTTTATAGCAGTGCGCCACGATAGATTGAGTGAAGCGATCAATCCTGCCGCGATCGAAAACATACCCAACCGAACTATTGTCTCTAGATTAACTATCTGTAAGGAATAGAACGGCTCAATAAAAAAATAGTTGATTGCCAGCGTGGATAAAATGGTTGCCAGCAACCCAGCCCCGAAACTGCCATACCAGGTACTCACTATCACCGCGAGGAAAAACAGGGGCGTCGTGGTTGGGTAGATCCACGGTAAAAGCGATCGGGTTAGCGCCAGTGCCAGAGCCACGGAGAGGGTCGCCACGCCATAGGGAAGTAGTCGAATATCTCTGAAAATGCTGTTGATTCCCTCTAAACTCACCCTTTGTACTCCTTATCCGAAAAATATGTTGCTCGCAGCGCCTTACTCCATTCGCGAAGCGTTGCATCTGGCGAATTACCTAACTCATCCAGCAATATCTAAATTTGCTTGAGTGGCAAGCCAGAAGGCCTAGCGTGTCCATTTGCCCAACGATTAATCGGGGGAAAGGCCATCCCTAATTCATCCGCCAACTTTTTCTGAGACAGGTTCAGCGCTGGCCACCGTTCTCGCACCAAATTACCGATCGCTCGTTTTTCAGCCCTAAGCCGTTCTATTTTGAGAAGCCTCAGAAGTAACAGGTATAATGCTGTTTATATTTTACACCTTTGACAGATTCCAGAGTCAGTCATCACTCTCAAGATAGGTTTTAGTTGTTGCCAGTTGAACATATAAACGCTTCAGCTTACAAACGCGCGTCTATTACCGGGGACGGTTTGGCTTTGCTTGAAAGTCTCTGGTTTATGCTTGCCCTAAAAGCTCTCTTTTGGATGGTGTTGTGGCTGATTTTAAACACGCCATAGGCTTCTGTTTTCTTCATCCCAGAAAGCTCTCGGGCCTGGGATGACTTTGTGAAGCAAGTCGTAAATGTAGAGTTTTGCCATGAGCGGATTGAACATTATCAAGACCAGGGACTATCTCTAGTATCTGTCCTAACAGCCTTGGCGACTGTTAGTTATATTATTCGGATGTAACCGGATTTGATATGACTCATGATTCATGACTTTGCCCAACAACGGATATTTGCTTTCCCACAGGAGTTGTAAGCAGTTCAAAATTTTAGACCAAACTTCAAGGTTCCAAATTCATCTGTGGAATAAACTTAAAATCGACTAACTTGCTTTAAATTCCTTTGAGGAGCGATCGCCAATCCCGACAGCGTTTCAGGTAAATGCGAGCTACATGATCGCTGGGATTTGTTCGCAAACACTCTTCAAATAATTTTCCAGCTTCTCGGAAGTCCTTGCGATCGCACAGTAACATAGCTTCATTATATAGAGACAAATTTGCTAGCTTTGCCGACAAACTTTCCGGCGGGTCTGCATCAAATACCTCATAGACTACGACATATTGAGATTTTCCTTTTACCTGTACTTTATCCACAATCCTAATAGCATAATCTGTCGGACTTCGCAACCGTTCCAAAGTCTGCTGAGAAATTAACAAAGGTACGCCGTAATCTTTGGTCAATCCTTCAATGCGAGATGCTAAATTAACAGCATCGCTAATCACAGTGCTGTCCATTCTGCTGATACCCCCGACTGTCCCCAGCATCAAAGAACCCGAATTGATGCCAATGCCAATTTGAATCGGGACGTAGCCGACGCCTTGACGGTATTCGTTATAATTATTCAGGATATTTAGCATTGCAATACCCGCTTTCACTGCATCATCTGCAAAGTCACTAAACAAAGCCATAATTGCATCGCCGATGTATTTGTCAATAAACCCGTTATTGCTAGTAATTGCCGGCTCCATTCGTGAAAGGTAAGCATTGATAAATTTAAAATTTTCTTGGGGGCTCATAGTTTCTGAAAGCGTCGTGAAGTCGCGAATATCCGAAAATAGCACCGACATTTCCTGCTGCACTTGGTCGCCTAAATGGACATCTATAATACTTTCATATCCCAACAAATTTAGAAATTGGTGGGGCACAAATCTACCGTAGGCATCAGTTAAGTCTGATTCGGCATCCAGAGATTTTTCTAAGTTTTGGTTGAGGTCAAATAGTTTTTTAATAAATAAATGGCGATCGGCTTCAGCTTCTTTGCGTTCCGTGACATCTTGAAAAACTGCGATCGCAAAAGCAATTTTGCCACCCTCGTCAAAAATTGGCGTTCCCCAAATCTCAAGGGGAACTTTCTTGTCGGGTTGATGAATTTCCAGATTTTCAGCCGTCGCGTTTTCGCCCCTCAAAGCTCGGACGATAGGCAAATTCTCGAAAGGGTAGATAGTGTCAGTTCCCGCAATATAAATTTGATAACTTTCTGACAAATCCTCAACTGACTTTAAGGGCAAAACTCCTTGACCGAGTAATTGCTGTCCGGCGTGATTTACGTAGTAAGGTCTGCCTTTAGAATCCAGCACGAGCACGCCTATGGGAATCGCTTCTAGAAATTGAGCCAGCTTGATTTCGCCTTCGCGCACGGCCTCGAATGCGCGAGAGCGTAACTCACTTTCAACCGTATCGGAATGTTCAGCAGTAGTTTCCAGCAAGATTTCCAGATCCGCTTTTTCCTCCTTCAAGTCTTCTACTTGCTGGCGCAATCTTTCTATCTCTAAAAGTAGCTGTTCTCTAGATGGTTGTTCTTCCAGCATAACTCTAGAATTTGCGCCTCGACTAACAAAAAACTGCTCAACAGCTCGCACCCTAAAAGTAATCGTGTATCTATAGAAATTCCAACTGCAAACCCGGCATCAGGCGCTGGAAATTCCTCAAAGATTTGCCGTGCCAACCTATGCTTTGAGAGCCTTGTACCGCCATTTGCACCCGGGCTGTTTTGCGGATCTCGATAATAAACTTCGATAGCATATTGATGCCTGAACTGTTCAAAAATTCTAACTGCTGCAAATTGAGGGTAATTTTCGTCGGTTCCAAGTCGCCAACCTTCGTCAGGAACTGCGCTATCGGCGCGTACTCCGCAGGACCGCTCAGCCTTAGAGATCCAATAAAACTTACGGTTGCCGTTGCTGGATCGTAACAGATCCGGTAATCTTCTGTATTAATTTCCATAGCTACAAAAAAAAGTCCATTAGATATTATCGAGCGCCAGCGTTGCTTATACTGTTAATTGCACCATAGTTGTCACCGCAATTACTTCCGGGTCTTTGTGTACGGTCTGGAATTTCCAGCCAAGTTTGGCGCTATAATCTGTGAGCATGGTCAACAAACCCAATCCCGAATTGGTACAGCTTTCGTCAGCAGCATTTTTTTCCAACCGCTGAATGTAAAGTTCGCTGGGATCGGAGGTCAGCAACTGGTGAATGTAAGCCTGAAACTTGTCCACAGATTGGGGAGAGATGCTGTTAGCAACTGAGAAAATCATTCCGTCGCTCTCTAATTGCAGTTTAATATCGATCGGGTACTCCGAGGTTTCATCATTAAACTTCATGGCATTTTCCAATAACTCGTTTGCAATGTAGCTAACAGCGCTTTTTATTTCAGCTTGTCTTTCAATTGTCGAGGGATCATCTTGGTTGCCCGGAAAAAAAGTCGTCAGGTAGTCAGCCAGAAAATCCGCCGACAAACCGTTGTTCCGCCACCGCTGCTTGAGAGGAACCGAACTCGGAGAAAATCCAATTATTAAGTATTCTTGGCTAGCGGGCTGCTCGATGAAATCGCCGAAAATTTGACTCATATCGATGTGAGAGCTAAAGTTTGGGATGATGGGGATCACTGAATATATTTTAAACTTTAGAAGGGAGATCCAAAGAGTTATTTTTGTTTGAGTACCAGCAAGGTGATGTCATCAAAAACTTTTTGTTCGCCGATGTGGGATCGCACGTCCTTAATTACAGCCTGCCTGATTTCGGCAGCAGAACGCTGCCAATTAATCTCTATTACCTCAATTAACCTATCTAAACCATAAAGCAGTTTATCCATATTTTTAGTTTCCGTAATCCCGTCAGTGTACAGCACTACCACATCTCCTGAATGCAAATGCACAATTTTTTCAGCAACAAATTCAGCAATATCTGCATCCAGCCCGATCGGGAAACCCAAATCCATCGTATCAAACCGCTCGACAGAACCGTTACACCGCACGACAATCATTACTTCGTGCTGGCCGCTCAACTTCAGCATTCCTTGCTGATAGTCTAGCAAAGCAAGGCTGGCATTTTTATCGAATTTCATCCGCTGCACGTTATCATAAATTACACTGTTAATAGCAGTTAAAAATCTCACCGGAGCGGCTTCGTTGTAGGCGAGCAAAGTTCGCACTTCCGTTTGAACCATAATCATTAAAACGCCGCTCTCCAATCCGTGTCCCGTCACATCGTCAATGCCAATTTTCACTCTACCTTTGTGCAGCAGTACGTCGTAATAGTCGCCGCCTACTTTCTCAGCAGCTTCCATAAATCCCGCAATACCTAAGCCGATAACTTCCTTGAGATCTCGGTCTTTCGGCAGCAGCATCTGCTGAATCTTGCGAGTAACGTCTATTTCTGCGCTCATTCGCATATTTTCAGCTTTTAGGCGATCGTTGAGAACAGTAATTTTTTGATTTGCACCAACTAAGGCATCGGCAATTTTGTTGAACGCACCCACAAGTTGCCCGAGTTCATCTCTGTTATCCAAAATAATTTTGTGGTCAAGATTGCCGCTTGTCATCTTTTTTACAGATGCGTCAAGAACAAATACAGTTTGCATAACTGTTCGGTAAAAACTTACCAATAAATAAATAACTAGGGCTAAGGTTGTTAACACCACAATAGAAATTATGCGTTTCTTGGCAACAAAACTATCAATGCGTTTTTGTAGGAGAAAGTCTAATTCATTGAGAGTTCCATCCCACAGTTCAAAACTCGAATTCAGAACTCGATCGCTCCCATCAAGATAGGCATAATATTCTACTAAAGCTGTGGGATTAATCAGTTTATCTAGTTGCTCAGTTAGGTGTTCTAATACCGATTTAAAGTTGGTCAAATGCTCACTTGATTTCCGGCTCAGATCCCCGTAATAATTATTGCTAAGCCCTACCTCCTTATTGATAGCTAAATCATGATTAAGTTCTCTCAATTTGCCTGCCAAAGTAATCTGTTTCGATCTTTCTTTAGGTGTGGTATCGGAACGCAAGCGGTTTATTTGAGAAATAAACCTAATCTCTGACAGAATTTTTGGGATTTCTGGAATCTTCAGCAAAGTAGCATCCATCAAATAATAGGTATCTAGATCGTGGTCTAAAATTAGATTAGAAGTATCGCCGACGCGAGCGCTCAGTCTATTAAGTTCGGCAGCTAAACGTTGATATCCAAAATCGTAAGTTTCTAAACTCCACTGGCTGCGGCGAAGTTTGAAAATTTGCCAATTTTGATAAAAATTATTAAATTTTTCACTGGACATTAATATGTTTCCTATCTGGCAATCTGTATTTGCTAGGGATTAAAAGTTCTTGTCTATCTTGGCTTCTCAATCGGTTCTAGATTCTGAATTGCTTAAATTAGGATTGAAACTCTGATAATTTAACAGTTGAAGTTTCGGTATGTATTCCCTCAACTGGCGCAGCGGGCGCAGGTATTGATTACCGTAGATTTCTTTTTGGAAAAAATCAACCCTGCTGTTAATTTCGGAAATCAGCAGGTACCTGATCAAGGTTAACGGTATTGCAAATAGAAAACCAATTAAGGTAAATTTTTGAGGATAGCTCAGCCGATTAATTAAATGGATAGCCAAGGATTTTCTGTTCATAATTGATACATTTAAATAAGATTATACTAAAAAAGTAGCGATCGCTACTAAAGTAGTTTCGGGGACACTCGCTCTAGAAAATCACAATGCTAATACAATTAATCAGCGATAGCTGATTTAATTTCTAAGGCGTTTTCGTCCTGTTGCAACAAATTTTGCACCATCCCTGTGATATCCTTGGCTCAGTTCGCCTTCCACAGTCTAAAACACGTTTAGCAGTTTTGGAACGCAGAATAGTAATTTGTACTGTGATTCGGGGGCAGGATTAGAGGCTTTTAAGAATATTTACTTAAGCATAAATTTTTCTTAATACCCTGAGACAAAAAGTAAAAATTAAGCAATAACTGGGTAGTGCAAGTTTCCTGAAACACAACTGCCGGCAGCAAGTAGGAAATACTTGCGCCGCACCAGCAACCAGCAGTCAAGTCGGTTCTGCACAAAGGAACCAATAGCACCAGCAATAGTGTCTAAGTAAGTATCTGCAGTTGAGTGTTCAGGAGCGATCGCGCATTGTGTAAAGTGAGGCAGAGGGCGTATGATGAAAAGAATCTCCACAAATAAATCCCCAAAGAATAAAAACCGAGACCAAAAGCAGCCCAATCCTGTAATCTTGGCTTTGGTGCTGACAGGAATTCTGGTATGGGAAATGTATCCGGCGCTAAGACACACCGCTGCGGCTAACGCGGGCGCTCTCAAAGATTCCCTTGCCCAGTTGGAAAGGCAACAGCAGCAAACCGCGCAGCAATTTTCCTCAGCCGCGGTGTCCCATAAAATCAGTTATTCGGTATTGGCACTCAATACTCTAATTTCCGAACCGGGGAATTTTGCCGAGGGTACGCGCAAAAATCCCCCGAACAAATTGCCCGCCACCGTAGCAGCAGCAGTTCGCAGAGAGTTGTCGGACTCCACTGGCATTGCTGCTGACAAGTTGAAAGTAACTGAATCGAGCGAACAAAGTTGGCCGAATACTTGTTTAGGACTCTCGAAAGCGGATGAAATTTGCGGTCAAATGATTGTCGAAGGTTGGCGGGTTGTGGTTTCTGATGGTAGGCAAACTTGGGTTTACCGTACTAATGCTAGGGGAAATATCTTGCGTTTGGAAAAAAAGTTAGCTAGGTAAATGTACCCCTGTGAAATGAAACATAAGTTTCCTTTTGGAACAGGCCTCTTGCCTGTTCCACAAAGTGTGACTTTTCTTGTGGGAAGTGTCTTGTGGGCTTCTTGGAACAGGTAAGAGGCCTGTTCCACAAAGAGTGAATTTTCTGGTGGGAAGTTTCTTGTGGGGTAAGCACGCCTGTCCCTTAAATCAACCTGGGAGTTGGTTTCTTTCGATGATGCCGCCGCCCAACAGCACTTCTCCGTCATACCAAACAGCCGCTTGTCCGGGGGTAATGCTCAACTGCGGTTCGTCAAAAATCAACTTAACTCTTGTACCCCCGACTTTTTCCTCTGCTTGGGAGGATGGTACAGGAATAATGGTAGCGGGGACGGGTTGCGATCGATATCGAATCTGTACCTGAGCCCGAATCGGAGCCGTCGGCGCAGCCACAGAAACCCAATTCACTTTCTGGACTGTACATTCAGATTCTACTGCCAACTGTCGATCGCCCACAATTACCCGATTGCCAGCAGCATCAAGTTCTATCACGTACAGCGGTTCCGGTGCAGCAATACCGAGTCCCTTCCGCTGCCCGATGGTGTAGTGGTGTACGCCGTCATGCTGTCCGAGCACCCGCCCTGACTTGTCCACAATGTCACCCTTTTGCGGCGCAATGTACTTGTCCAGAAAAGCCCGCATCGAACCGTTACTTTCCACCAAGCACAAATCCTGACTTTCCGGCTTATCAGCAGTTTTCAAGCCAAATTCCGCCGCCATTCTGCGAGTTTCTGTCTTGGTAATTTTCCCCAAAGGAAATTCCGTACCCGCCAACAAATCCTGTGTTAGATCGTACAAGAAATAAGACTGATCTTTCGCAGGGTCGATCGCCCGCAGCAACTGATAGCGACCCGTAGCAGCATCGTAAGTAATCCGAGCGTAGTGGCCTGTAGCGATTTTTTCAATTCCGAGTTCTTCGCGAGCATACTTAAGCATCGGCCCGAACTTCACAGTTTTATTGCACTGCGAACAAGGCAAAGGCGTAACTCCTGCACTGTAACCCTCTACCAAATAATCGATAATACTTGCCTGAAAGACCTCGCGGCTGTCAACAATGTGGTGGGGAACGCCCAAATCTTCGCAAATTTTAGCTGCATCGACCATTCCCTCAGAGCAGCACTGACCTTTGCCCTTCATCAACCACAGCGTTAAACCCACCACTTCATATCCCTGATGGTGTAAAATTGCGGCTGCTGCGGAACTATCGACCCCGCCGGAGAGGCCTACAACAATCTTGTTCATGGTTGGAGAGAAATTGCTATTTTACTGTTACTTTGTTCGATCGAGCTAATTTATTATACCACAAAGATACTACAACTTGCCACTGCTGCTGTTAGCTGAAATTTTAGCACTAATATGACTATTCAAAAATTTGTTGTCACCGCCGACCAAATGCGGCAAATAGAAACGAGAATTTTTGCCGCTGGAATGCCAGTCGCAGCTTTAATGGAAAAAGTTGCGGGACTGATAGCTAAACGCATTCAGCAGCTTTTGAAGGTGGAAGGAAGTTCGGCAATGGGCAGTGTACGGGATTTAACGGATAGAAGGAAAAGGGAAGAAGGGAAAAATCTTGTTAATTCTCAATTGCCAATTATCGGCGTATTGGTTGGCCCCGGACACAACGGCGGCGATGCTTTGGTTGTTGCCCGCGAATTGCACTTTCAAGGGTTCCAAGTAGTTATTTACTGCCCGTTTTCTAAACTCAAAGAACTAACAAAAAATCACGCTGATTATGCGCGTTGTTTAAATATTCCATTTCTTGACAAAATTGAACCGCTGAAAAACTGCGATTTGCTTGTAGATGGTTTATTTGGATTTGGATTAGAACGAGAAATTATTAACGCCCCTGCCGCAGCCATTGATGAAATAAATAACTTAAATATACCAATTTTAAGTATAGACATTCCATCGGGAATTCATACAGATACCGGAGAAGTTTTGGGGACGGCAATTCGGGCCAAACATACATTATGTTTGGGTTTGTGGAAAATGGCTTTTCTCCAAGATAGAGCGTTAGAATATATCGGCAGTTCCGAATTAATTGATTTTGATATTCCCGCAGCAGATATTGCAGCAATATTGGGCGAAACGCCAGCAATACAACGCATTACAACAGCCTCGGCAACTCAGCATTTGCCGTTACCCCGATCGCCAATTTCGCACAAATACACCAACGGTCACTTACTAATTATTGCAGGTTCCCGCCGCTACACCGGAGCAGCAATTTTGGCAGCATTGGGAGCAAGAGCTAGCGGCATCGGAATGCTGTCAATTGCTGTTCCTGAGTCGATTAAACCGATGTTGAGCAGTCAGTTGCCAGAGGCATTAGTTATAGGATGCCCCGAAACGCAAAGCGGTGCAATTAGCGAGTTGCCAGTAGCAATTGATTTGAGTTCTTATGATGCGATCGCGGCAGGGCCAGGTCTGACATTGGAAGCGGCAATAGCTGTAGAATCTGTACTGGAGAGCGATCGACCTCTGGTTTTAGATGCTGACGGTTTAAATATCCTCGCTCAACTCGGCACAGTCCCGATTTTGTCCGAACGCTCAGCACTGACAATTATCACGCCTCACCCGGGAGAATTCAAGCGTTTATTTCCCGAATTAGCCGACGAAACAGGCGAGGATCGAATTGCCGCAACTCAAGCAGCAGCTCAGCTTTGCGGCGCAACGATATTGCTCAAGGGAGCAAGAGTTTGCATAAGTTGGAAGGAGGAGGGCGATTCCCTACCGGATAGCTACGCTTCACGTACCATCACCTATCTCAATCCCGAAAGCACCCCAGCCCTCGCCAGAGGCGGCAGCGGCGATGTTCTCACCGGCTTGTTAGGGGGACTATTAGCAACTGCGATCGCCCGCAAATCCCCCCCCCAATCAGTTGCAGCAACAGCAGCTTGGTGGCACGCTCAAGCCGGAATCATGGCTGCCAAAGAACGGACGGAATTAGGAGTAGATGCCTTTACTTTGACACAGTATTTAATTCCAACCTTGCGAGAATTTGCTGAGTAAACAATCAACAGTAATGGGTAGGGTGCGTACCGCGCATCTTTGTATTTGGTAGGGTGTGCACCGCGCACCTTACCCCTTGGTTTGTAGTGACGACGGAAGTCCTCATAAAAATATTACAACTTGCATTCCTTACGACAAACCCACGGGTAACTCCAACGAGTGACACTCACATGAGTGACACTCCAAAAAGTGACTGTGCATTCACAAATTCCACCAGTTATACCTGAAATATCAAACACCAAAACTTAAATGTTGAGAGGAACCACATTATGTACACCGAAGAAAGAAGCTTGAACAATGAAACTATGGCTCTCGTCGCCGATACTACTGCTCAATCAAGTCTTACATTTGCTGAAACCACTGGAGTAAACAAACCCACTTTACAAATGGGTTCAACAGGTCAAGCTGTCAAGGAACTACAACAGCTTCTATATCATTGGGCTTATTATTTCGGGCCGATTGACGGTATTTTTGGCGTCCAAGTTCAAAACGCGGTCAAAGGCTATCAACACCGCGTCTTTTTAAAAGAAGATGGGATTGTCGGCCCTACCACTTGGGAAGCACTATACTCTGGTGCACCTGTGAATATGCCGATCGTCATGAAGGGCAGTTCTGGTAATGCTGTTAAAATTGTTCAGAATGTCTTGAAAATCAATGGATACTATTTCGGCTCCATTGACGGATTCTTCGGGGCGATGACAGATGTAGCCGTGCGACAATTGCAACTGAGCAAGGCTTTACCGCAAGATGGAATTGTCGGCTACAGAACTTGGCACGCCCTCAGCAAGTTACCGCACTAATGACGGGTTGGCTTCACTTTCAGTCATCGCCAAAAATCGGTAGCTCAATTAGGGATTTAGGCTTTACCTAAGTCCCTAATTCTCGTTAAGGGGAAGGCAGCGCGCGGGAAGGGGCGCAAATTCTGTTACCGTTCCCGGCGATTAAAAATATTCTTAAATTTCCTATGTTTTTTTGTTAGTATATCCTAGGAAATTGGGAGTCATTCGATTTTAGATTTTAAATTTTAGATTTTGGATTGACCCTACGGATAAATTAGGGGGCTTGAGGATTTTAGATTTTGGATTAATTCCACAGAGCAATCCGGGGACTTGTACCATCAAGAAATTTTTGGTCACAATCCGGTTTATCTCCCTTTTGATTTAGTTGTAAATAGTTGCAATCACAAAATTATTATTATTCCGATACTTACCTAACAAGACTTAGGCATGGGGGGCTTATTCCCGGTTTATACGAAAAATTCCAGGTTGAGTAACGAGAAATCTAGCAATCAACCGGGTTTTTAAGCCAAGCGCGCGCAAGTCCCGAACTAGCCTTTGATGAACTTTTCTAATTTGTGAGCCATCTTCTCTATAATTCCCTCTGAAGTATCTGCCGCCGATGATTCAGCTTCAATACGCTTGACCACATCCTCTGAAAGATTCAGCAACTGCACTAATTTTTGATAAGCTGCGGCTTCTTCAGCATTAATTTTTGGTTCATCGGGAGTGCGAGAACTAGATGAAATCACTTCATACCCGAGTTGCAGGACTAATTCCCTTTCATCTTGAGTTTCTAGTTGGCTGATCAACTCGTCAAGGGGGATATTTTGCATGATGTAATCCCGCAGTTCTTGTTGCATTTGTTGTCCGTCGGTATCAGGGGCAAACAAACCGCAAAAGCGATCGAGCATTAAATTAACTTCTTCTGTCGCGAGTTCGCCGTCAGCCCAAGCCATCGAGGCAACAATTCTCAGCAGATTCATCTGGCGGGGCGTAATTGATGGAGGAGGTGGGGTTTGCATAATCAAAATGGGTAATTGGGAATTGGAAATTGGTAATTGGGAATTGGGAATTAGGAATTGAGCCTGATTCCTTCTTGTCTTTTCTTTCCCGTTCCCCTTCATTTATGTCACAATTTCGATAGAGGAACTCCCAGCCATCCAGTAAAGTTTTGTTTCTGAATAGCGGTGGGCTGTTCCACCGGCACGATCGAGTAGCGGGCAGGGCGGGGTGGCGCGAGAGTAACACGACAAGTCCGCAGTTCGTCTTGATGAAAAACCGTCACCTCTATTGTGTCCCCCGGCTGATAATCTTTTAGCCTCTCACCCGCTTGTTCTGAATTTACCCGAAAACCTTCGATCGCCAGCAACTCGTCCCCAGCATCAATTCCAGCCAATTGTGCCGGAGATCCTACTTCGACAAATTTAACCATTTCCCGCCCGTTTTCCCCTCCCAAAGTCCAACCGATGCGAGGCGTTTGGTCAATTTCACCTGCGATGAGTTCCAGCCCGAAAGGTTCCAGATACTTGTTGTAAGGCAACTCTTCTGTGCCGTCAATATAGCGCGCGAAAAAGTCGCTCAAATCGATGCCGGCGACGGACTCGATCGCACTTTGCAAATCTTCGGGAGTAAAGCCTATTTCTGCTGGCAGGGAAGGAGCATTTAAGTGTCCGTTTGAGGTTAAATGCGCCGATTTGCCGTCTGTTCCCGACTTCAGGTCAAAATCGCCGTTTTCAGTCGAGTTAGCATTGCCAAACTGCTGCCACATCAAACGCATCACATCGTCGAGCGATCGCTCATTGCCGTGTCTAGCTCGAATCAACAAATCGAGCAAAAACGAAACAACTTCCCCTTTCAAATAATAGGAAATCTGCGAATTATCGCTGTTAGCATCCCGGCGATAAAGTTTAATCCAAGCATCCCAGCTCGACTCGCTCAGAGGCTGCACGTTCCGCCCCGGAGTCGTCTGCAAGCGAGTAATTTCCTTAGCCATACCTTGGAAAAAACCTTTCACGCTGTAGAGACCCGCTCGAAAAGGAATCACCAAATCGTAATAACTGGTAGTGCCTTCAGAGAACCATAAAGAAGGAGTGTAATTTTCTTTTTCGTAGTCAAATACTTCGAGAGCTTTCGGTCGAATGCGCTTTACATTCCACAGGTGAAAAAACTCGTGAGCTACCAACTGAATAAAGCGTTCATACTTTTCCTTAGCCCGAAAACCAAAACGCGGATAGTTGAGAGTGCAGCTCTCCTTGTGTTCCAAACCGCCAAAACCAGAGCCGGACAAATGCAGGAAAAACACATAGCGTTCGTAAGGCAAACCGCCGAACATTTTTGCCTCGACTTCGATCACTTTTTGGATGTCTCGAATCGTGCGCTCTGGTTCTAAATTGCCTTTTCCCCAAACAACTAGCTGGTGGGCTTTTCCCATCACTTCAAACTCGTACACTTCGTGATAGCCAATCTCAAAAGGACTGTCTACCAGAGTGTCAAAATCCGCAGCAGCGAAAGTAAGATTTTGACCAGAAACAGGTGGCAAAGTAGTAACGGTGCGCCATTCGGGCTGCGGCGGCACAACGGTTACGGTGTAGCAGTTGCTCTCAAAACCGGGCAAGAAAAAGCACAAAGCCGCCGGATTGAAATAACCGTGAGTCGAGTCTAAATGATTGGTTCGCACTGTCAGTTCGTTGGCAAAAATGCGGTAGCAAACCGTGATATCTGACACCGAATCGGTCTCGATTTGCCAGTGATTTTTGCTTTTTTTGTGCCAAGGTAAAGCTCGCTCGCCCGCCTGGGATCTAAAATCTTGCAGGTGGCGGGCGTACTCTCGAACCAAATAAGAACCGGGAGTCCAGACAGGCATTTTTAAATCCAGAACCGGCTCCGACCAACCTTGCACGCGCAAAGTCACTTCAAAGAGGTGGGATTCAGGATTGGGCATCGCCACCGAATATTGAATTGTCGGTGCAGTTAGTTGCCCCTGACTGTTGCCGGCAGCGGACGAAGTATCCAAACAAGTAACATCAGTCATTGACTTGCCAAATTAATCAAGTGCTTGAGGTTGATCAAATGGATAGTTTGGCGGTCTGGATCGATATTGATCCAACCTTTACTATCGAGTTTTTCCATAATTTTGCTGGTTTCATCTAGGGTGATATCTGTGACATCAGCTAAGTCTTCATAAGGAATATTGAAGATATCTTTGCCCTCAGCAGTTTTCTGACCGTAGTTTTCTGCCAGCTCGACTAAAGTATTTGCTAGTTTAACCGCTGGCTGGCGGTTGCGGAGTTGATAGCGGAGATTGGTTTGGCGCAGCCGCCGTACCATCAGTTGCAGCATCCGGTGGTGCAATTGCGGGTCTTTAAACAGGGTTTGGATAAATCGCTGAGCTGTGACGCTGAGAAGTCGCACGGGCGATAGAGCAAGTACGTCATTCGATCGGGGAGATTCGTCCAGAATGGCCATTTCGCCGAAGAAGGCACCCCGTCCTAAAATAGCCATTGATACAGCTCGATCGTTTGACAAGCGGCGGACTTTTACCCAGCCAGACACGACAAAGTAAATCGCGTTGCCCCAAGAATCCTCCATCACCACAGCTCGGCCCGGGGGATACTCATGCTTGACGGCATTTGATAGCAGCCCTCCCAAGGTTTCTGGGTTAGCACCCTTAAATAGAGGGAATAGCTCACTGAAAGCTTCTGTCTTCATGCAAACTCGCGGAGGTGGGAAATATGATTAGGCGACACCCAACAGCTAGGGAACGATCGACGTTTGGGAACACAAACAATCCGTTGCTCCTTTAATTGATGATAAGGGTGCACAGGCCCGGTTCACGTAATAATTGGCAGATTCTTTAATCTTAAACGGGTTTACAAGCCTGCCACTGCCTGTTGAACTTTACCCAACAGAGGTTCTATGTATTCCGGCCAGCCGATCGCGATTGACTGCGTGTGGGCCAGAGTCTCCGGCTCGATCGCATCTTTAGTCCACCTCAGCGGTTGACCTTGCAAGTCGCAACAAACCAATCCGGCTGCTTTTGCTAGAGCCAGAGGGCCGGCGGTATCCCACACTTTAACTCTGCCGTTGAGATACAGGTACAAACCAGCTCGACCGAAGATAACTTCCATCACTTTTAAGCCAAAGCTGCCCAGCGAGTAAAATTCTGCTCCGGGGATGCTTTGGGCGATCGCCTGGGCGTAGTTTTTCTGGTCTTTATCTCCGAGAACAATTTTACAATTTTGCGCTGTCGGGGCCGGGGGTTTGCACAGGGCGATCGGCTGCGGCGCTTGGGTTCCCACACTTTGGAACAATCCCCAATCTTTGCCGCCAAAATACATTTGGTCAAAAGCCGGGGCGTTGAGCCAGCCGGCCACCGGTTCCCCTTCAAGCAGCAGCCCCACCATCGAAGCGTAGTGCAGTTTTCCCCGAATAAACTCTTCAGTCCCGTCGAGGGGATCGATGCACCAGAGGCGTTGGTAATTTGCCCCGTAAGCTGCTCTGGAGGCGGTGTTTTCCTCGGTGATCCTGCCGTCTTCGGGAAACAAAGCGCTAAATGCTGCCGATAGTTGTCGGTCTAGGTATTGATCGATACTCGTCACGTAGTCGTTGGGCCCTTTCTCGGAAACTTCAAAAGGTTCTGCTGCTAGCTTGTAAGCTTCTTGACCGCACTCGCGCAGCGTGTAGCGAATTTTTTGGTCTTGCTCTGGAGAAATATACATGAGGTTAAACATAAATTCTTTAGCTAACTTCAGCATAAAAGCTTAAGTCCTTGGAATTGATCGGCGCGAGTCACTGTTTTTGATTCGTACAGGATTTGCGCGCAGGTGCCGATAAACCCGGTTTCTTAACCATCTGGGCCGTTGCTCTACAAGCCCCAGACAGGATTTGTCGAATTCAAAAAAATTTTAGACACTAAGCAGATACTAAGGTGTCCGGTATCTAAATTTTATTTTTGGGGCGGGCGAGACACCCCACAATAATTTCATCAAACTTGACTATAAAATTTAGATGCGCCTTAGCTTACTAGAATTATCTGTTTTAAAATCTAAAGTCTAAAATCTAAAATCCCGTGACAGCTCGCACTAGCACCTTCAACAGCAGAGGATATAGCGATCGCAAATGGTTTGTAAATCATAAATCCTGTATTATGAGGTATGTGAATCTAAGTAGGAGTTGAAATGACTCAAAAGAAATCGTCAGAACAAATCGGAGAGGATGAAGTCGAAGCCTTATTAGAACTCGAAAATTTTATTGCCAGTAATCCCGACCCCAGAGAGTTAAAAAGAGCCTTGGCCGTCCGGATGCTAATTGAAGGTATCTGCCGCGAAACTATTCAAAATATTTTGGGAGTATCCTCTCCATTTATTAGCAAGTGGAAAATCAATTATGCCTTGCATGGAATTGAAGGATTGCTCTTAAATCATCAAGGCTCGCAGGGACAACTTAAGCCAGAAGAACGAGCGGAAGTTATCCAATGGTTAACCAATAAAAACCAGTGGGATTTATCCGAATTATCAAATTATATAGCCGAGCGATATCAGATTGAATTTCAATCAAAAACTAGCTACTACCAACTTTTTAAATCTGCGGGAATTAGCTGGAAAAAATCTCAAAAAAAGAATCCAAAAGGTGATGAAGAACTCGTCAAAAAAAAGCACCAAG
>NZ_JAUBQX010000013.1:91063-120153 GCF_036701505.1 Microcoleus sp. Pol11C2 | reverse complement strand
CTCGATCGGTAATGGTTTCATTATTGCTATTGATATACTTATCTTAACTGTACTCTATTAACCTGCAATCTGCTGTATATTGCTCTACGCAACTTATCCAAGTCTTCATTAACTGCTTTCATCACGTGAAAACGGTCAATAACAACTTGGCAAGACAGGGAATACTTGTTCTATCACTTGTGGAAATCTTCCCCACTCTCAACACTCACTGCCTCAACTTGCTCTCGAACATCAAACGGCTGTTGTCTAAGGATTTTTACTATATCTTCTTGACGGTGAGAGTCAATCATTTCAATCAAATTACTACCTTCAATGTCACTAACAACAGTGACCAAACTTACGAATGTTTTTCTCATACTTACAGCATATTGCATATAGATTTAGTACGTAAAAACCGGATTTTTTGAACAGACTCAGTAATGATGCGAGAAATGTAAAGAAATCCGGTTTCTGGAGTGTGCTTGATAAACCTGGAATATGCTGTATTACCTCTGTGACTGACGCGGAACAACTACCGCCTTATGTTGTAGCCGATATTTACAGTCGGCGATGGCAAATTCAGACGGCTTTTTGTTTAGTTAAACGCTTGTTGGGACTGTCTTATTTGTGGACTGGTTCTAGTAACGGCATCAAACTTCAAATTTGGGCAACTTTGCTGTTTTATGCCGTGTTACTGGATGTGGCTGATGCTGTTGCTGACGAATTAGAACTCTGTACTGAGCAGATATCTTTAGAAATGCTAGGGGGCGGACTTTATCAATTTAACCATGCCTATTCTCGTGCCACGGCATCCGATCCTATAGCCTATTTTAATACCAGGGAAAATCATGATTTGATGATTGTCAAATATGAGCATAAATCCAGAATAAGGCAGCAGTTAAATCTGTCTGCCTATCCCACTTGACATTGGTGACAAATTCCTAAGTTGTCACCAATGGGATCTGCCTGGAAACAAAACTACAATGGTATGAATTTGCTAAGAAGCCGATCGCACTAAAATGACTGTACAATCGCAACCGCGCGCCACAGCTTCCGGGATGTTCCCCTGAATCACCTGCTTCAGCAGCCCTTCGCGGCTCGCTCCCAGGACGATCGCATCGCACTGATCGTTCTGAGCCAAATCAATTAAAGCATCAGAAACCGATTTAGCGCAAACCGAAGTCGCTATTATCGAACAGCTAACCCGGCGCTTGATAAACTCCGCTGCTTGCTTTAATTCCCCCCTATCGGGTTCTGCAACAGAAGGCTGATGAACCTGACACAATTTAATCTCCGGTACAGCACTCGCAGCCACCAAAGCAGGTAGCAGCCGCAAAGCCGCAGCTTGCTGGTAACTGCCCCGAATAGGCACCAACCAGCGCTGCAAACCCATCAGCGTGTGCAGGCCCAATTCTGGCCCTGGAATGTCTGAATTCCGCGGGGAAAGTTCAGTCTCAGGAGTGGCTGATGAATCTGAGGCGATCGCCAATGTGGGATTATCTGCACCATCAACTCCTTCGGTATTGAATTCCCATTCTATAGACGTATATTTCCGCCCGCTAAAAGCGACGGAAAACTTATTTTTCTTACGTGTGGCTAATAGTTTTTCGCTCCATTTCACCAAAATTACCTCGCAGCCTGCTTGCCGAATTACTGTATCGACCACATCGCCAAAAATGCGTCCTTTTGTGGAAAATTCGCCTTGCCATCCCATCAAAATTAAATCGATATGGCCCTCCTTAATTGTCTCCAAAATCGCGTTAGGCACGTCATGAGCTACCCGTATTTGGGTGTGTACCGGCAAGTTCCAATTGCGAACAATTCGCTCGGCTTGTTGCAGCAGACGGCGGCTTTTGGTTGTCCGCACTGCGGTTTCAGAAGGGGAACTGTTGCGCGGTACTAAGATGATTTGCAGGCATTCTAATTCGTAATTGCGATCGCGCGCAATCGCCGCCGCCAGCCGCAGCAAAGCGGGTGCTGTTTGGGGGTTGGAAAGCGGCACTAATAACCGGCCGTTTCCGACTTGCGGAGCCCTGGTTTGATAGACTATACAAGAAGGTTCTGGATGCGGGCCCTGGGTTGTTTCTCCGCTGAGGCGATCGGATTCAATTCGGATAATGTCGCTGCGGGTAATAATTCCCACCAAACGGCGGCCTTCTACGACTGGCAAGCGGCTAATATTGTAGTTGTTGAGCCTGTACAATACCTCGCTTAAAGTATCGCTTGCTTTGACTGCGATCGGCTGTACAGTCATAAATTCTTTAAGCAGCGAGTTGCCGGGTAAATTGCGCTCGCTGGCATTTGCCAAATCGGTTTGACTGACAATTCCGACTAATTTGCCATTTTCAACGACTGGAAATCCTCGGTGATGCGATCGCGAAAAAGCTTGCATCACTTCATCGAGAGTCAGCAGACTCGAGAGAGTTTCAACTCGACGCTGCATCACGTCATCTGCGTGCAAGTCGCTCAAAGTATTGCTCGCAGCTTTTGCCTTTGTCAGTTGAATGCCGTTAAACTCCAAAAGGCGAGTATACAGCGAGCCGCTCTCTACCTTTTCTGCCATTAAATAAGCAACTACAGAACAGATCATCAAAGGCAGCACTAATTTGAAATCCGCCGTAATTTCAAACACAATTACTACCGAAGTAATCGGAGCTCTAGTAACCGCGCAAAAAAACGCTCCCATTCCCGCCAAAGCGTAAGTTACGGGCGAACCAACGCCCAGGAAATCTGCCTGCACAATGCCCACCATGTGACCGAGTGCAGAACCCATAACTAGGGAAGGGGAGAATAACCCTCCCGGAGCGCCAGAAGCAGCGGAAATAATTGTTAGAAAAAAGTGAGCTATAAAAGCAATTAAACTCGTTATGCCACTTGCTTCCCCGGTCAGCAGAAACTCCCGCAAACCCGTATTGTTGCGGAAAGTTTCTGGGAGAGAAGCTATTACTAAACCGCAGATTATGCCAGCTAGACCCACTCGCGCGGGCAAAGCTAATTTGAGAGATCGCCTGTTAAATTGCAAGCTAGCAATAATCCCTTTCGTGAACAAAGCTCCCAGCAATCCTGCTAAAATTCCTAGCAGTATGTAGAAGGGAATTTCCTGAGCTTCAAAACTGCTTCGGTACTCGCGAAGGTTCAAATTTAAACTATCGCCGCCCAAAAGCTGCGAGACAACTGCACCGATAAATGAAGCGATAATTGCAGTCCCTAAAGTCAATCCCGAAACATCGTGCAGCAGTTCTTCAACTACAAACAAAACTCCTGCAATGGGAGTATTGAAACCAGCAGCCAATCCCGCAGCAGCACCGCAAGCAATCAATTGTCGGCGGTAGTCTGGGGAAGTGGGCATCAAGTGACCGATCCAGCCAGCCAAAGATGCTCCTATTTGCACAGTTGGGCCTTGCCTGCCTAAAGTTAAACCGGAACCAACTGCTAAAATAGTCGTCAGAAGTTTGGCTACAGCTACTCGCAAATCTAAGGAAAGATTCACTCCGCCGAGAGCAGCTTTGACGTGAGGAATGCCACTGCCTGCAGTTTCCGGAGCAAAACGCTCAACCAAGAAACCTGTCAGCAACCCGCCGCATAAACCGACGCTGGGCAGTAATATCCAAGCTGGGATTAATGTCGAGGTAGCAACTCGCCAACTGCCGAGCCATCCGACTCCCGACTTTAGCAAAACACCAGCCAGTCCTGCCACCAAGCCGATCAGACAAGCTTCAAAAATGGCTAGGCGTTTCGGCCGTAAAAAAAGTTGAGATTTGATGACCCTGGAAGGTTCCCTAAAGTGTTTAGGGATAGTTATGTACGGCATAAATAGCGTAGATGACCTGAGAATTGTCTGCTCGATCGCACTTTAGCGAAAAATCCTTCGACTTAGCAAAATATAACTAATTTTTAACCGGAGGTTCACGCAGAGTAACGTAGATGAACTTTACTAATCTGCGTTACTCTGCGATTATTTACCTGATCACCTCTACTAATGTTTTTTTTAATCCGCCACTTCCAAGTCTGGCTGGCCGGTGGCCGGCAGTGTCGCCCCAAATCCTGTTTTGTCGTGTCTGCGCTTTACCCAAACCGTTGAGATTCCCATGGATGCGGCGGGTAGAATGTCGTGATATACACTCTGATCAAGGTGCAGCAGCTTTTCGCAAGGAATCCCCATTGTTTCTAGGGCTATTTCAAAGTTGCGAGTTGACGGTTTGTACGATCGCACTTGTTCCGCAGTAATCAACCAGTCGAATTCGACTTTTAAATATTTGGCTGTAGCAGCAAACAAACCATCGTCAATAGTGGAAATTACTGCTAGTTTGTATTTATGCTTTATTGCTTCCCAGGCTGCAACTGTATCGGAAAATGGTTGCCAATTTTTGATGGAATCAACCACCGAGTTTATTTCTGTGTCTGCGGCTGTTTCTGTGGGTTAAAAATTAAATAAATTTTTGACCATTTTTTTTGACTATTTTTTGCATTATCTCCTGCTATCTTATATAATTATTATTCGGGTTTTATAGTTCGGATTCAAAGCCAGTAAAAAGCTCTAAAATTCCGTCATCGCTGAAATCAATTTCCCTATTGGACAGCAAGTTTTTCAAGGGGGGTAATATCTCCTTTTCCCAAACTATCAAAGTGCCGTAGCCGTCAAAACTCACTATTTAAAATTGATTGAATTCTAGCATGGTTCGCTCCTAGTTTAGGGTTGATATTCCGCAAAAATTTCAATTTTTCCCACAATGTTTTGATTAAATTGAGCCAATTCTTCTGCGGGAATCCAATATTCTTGGTGAATCGAACTGCCCACATTTTGAACTGGATATTTTTTTAAGAATTCTGCCGCCACCCGAAAGCGGGTGACATAGCCGAAATATCCCGATGCTGCATCTCTTGTATTCCAATCTCGCGCGATTTGTATGGCATAGGCTTTGTGAAGTACGGGATAAAAAGTAGGCTGAAATGATAAGCGTGGCGGAAATGCCAGAAAATCGCTTTCTTTAATCAGTTCCATTTCTTTTTTACCGACGGCTCGGAACAGCGTTACTGTCTCTTGATCTGATATATTGATATTTTTAAACCACGCTTTCCAACCGTCCCAATTGTGAACTATTTTCGCCAATTCAGCGTAACCGGCGGCGCCCGGATGGGAGCCATCGTTTTCGCTCAGTTCTTTTTGCCAAATTTCCGATTTTTGCAGCAGGGTGCAAACATCTAGATAAGGCACGTTTAACTCGCTGCAAACTTGAGCAAAGTGCTCCGATAAGTTGGCAATCCGGCTTGTACGCTCGGCATCAATAACTGGCGGTGGCCCTACCATTAAAAGTGGGAGTCTTTCTTTGGCAGACTTGAGAATATATCGCGCATTTTCAATTGATTTCTCAACTTCAATGCGAATTTTTTCGTTTTCTAGATAAGTGTCGTTGACGCCAAAGGAAAATACTATTCTGCCGTCGCCGTAGTGAGGTAAGCGGCAAGAAACTTCGTTGAACCAGCGAGTTTCTATATCGGCACTGGTTTCTCCCCTTATTCCTAAATTGTAGTAGGTAATATCGTGTCCTTGTCCGCAAGCGGCCGCGCAAATCCGTCCTGTCCAACCGAGACATTTTGGATCGCAAGTACCATTTACAAAAGAATCGCCGATAAAACAAATACGCATATTATGTGTGGGAATTGGTAATTGGGAATTGGGAATTGGGAATTGTTGACTGTTGACTGTTGACTAATAATTGATGACAACTGACAACTAACAACTGCCAACTGCCAACTGCCAACTAACTTTAATTCTTGCCGATGACGGACAATCCTTCTACAATTACAGATGGTGTGTGGCAAGAACCGTTCCACTCGGAGTCTCCTCCCACTTCTACCAATTGTTTGAGGACGCTGTAGACGTTGCCAGCTACCATTGTGTCTTTGATTCGGCCGACTATTTCACCTTTTTTGACTCGGTAGCCGAGATCGACGTTAATCGAAAAATCGCCGGAAATTCCGGCACTGCCGCCAAGCATTTGATCCACTACAATTCCATCGTCTAATTTAGCGATTAAATCCATTAGCGAAAGCGAGCCTGGTTTAATCAAAACATTGAACAAACTAGGCGTGGGATAGCTGCCCAAACCCGGGCGAAATCCGTTGCCGGTGGTTCCGCTGCCCAGGGTTCGACCGGTGGTGCGATCGGTATAAAATAGCTGCAACACTCCGCTGTTGATAAAGATGATCGCCCGAGTTGGAGTACCTTCGTCGTCAAACGGACAGCTATAGGGCCCGATATCCGGCTGCTGCGAGAGGGTGACAAGCGGCGATGTGACTTGTTGGCCTAATCGATCGTTCCAAGGCGAAGCGCCTTCGAGTACCTGTTTGCCGTTCAACGCCGCACAGACAGTCCCCCACAGCAAATCGGCTGCTTTGGCTGTAAACAGCACCGGCACGCGGCCCGTGGCGGGGGCTACATTGTCTTTCGCCCATTCCAAACGTTGCAAAACTCGCCTGGCGCTGGTGTTTAAGTCGAGGGTGCCGCGTTCGGTTTCGCCTTCCCAAATGTTGAGGAAATCTTCTCCCCGCACTAATTCTGCTGACAAGTAACCGCTGAGGGTGGTGTCGGTGTGACTCGAATCCAAGCCTCTGGTGTTCACCAAGCGGGTGCTCTCAATTTCGCAGTCGAGTTCGGCGGTGCAGAGGCTTTCGGGATAGGCTTCGCGGACGATCGCGATCGCCTCTTTTCCCCAGTTTACTAGCTGTTCTGCCGGCACCGACACTCCGCGATCGGGATAAACAACTTTTTCACCGGTGCCGAGTTCGATGGTTTCCGGTTCGTTAAGCTGCGAAAGCGCGATCGCCCTGTCCACCAAAATTTGTAGTTCCACAGGCCCGTAGGCCACCGCCAAACCCGGCCGCCCATCCCGCCACAGCCGGAGTGCAATGCCTTCTGCTTGGGCGGTTTCTAGCTGTTTGAGGCGGTTTGCTTCAAAAAAGACCGGCCGTGAGAGCGATTGCGATTCCAATACCTCAGCAGCTTCTGCACCTGCTTTGGTGGCTAGTTCTAACAGTTGTTCTGCTGATTGGTGATTGGTCATTGTTCTCGGTGGTTGGTAATGGGCGATCGGTAATACCATTTTCGATTTTCGATTGTCGATTAAAGAATTGGCAATAACTTACTGGATATGGGTTGGGAACACGGGTCTACATTTAGATTCTTTTGGGAAACTGCTGGAATGGGCGATCGCAAGATTGTACGCATTTGTGATTGTTTCCATCTTGCCAATCGCGTCACTCGATTTTAGCTTTTAGATTTTAGGTGTTAGATTTACTCCACAGATGAATCTGGGAACTTGAACTAGAATCTAAAATTTTGATATCTCCACGACAGGAGTACGTGGCACGGTATCCGTTTTTGGCTGTGGTCAGAAATCGAATTTTTTGCAGCAGGTCAAATCTCAAAGCAGAGATTTTGGGTCAAAAAAAACTGGTTACTTAAATCTGATAGAGAATGCTGCCAGATATCAGTTATTGCCAAGCTATCGACTAAATAGTTAGTTCGTGCAGCAGCCAAAATCCTGCAAAAGATTCCGATTCGGGATTCGACTGAATTGCTAAGAAATGTACTTTTTTTGCTTGCTTTTTAGCTGCTTCAAATCCTTTCGCTTCTCTCTCAGTTGCTGCGTCTCTGAGATTAGCTAAAATCCAGCGATCATTAGCTCCCGTATCTAATACCAGCCTAGCGGGTGGGCCGCTCTCAAATTTCAGAAAAGCCAACTCCAAGCCCGACATCCAACCTGCCAGGGCTGTTGCTCTCGACGAGTAGATAATTAGTCCCGGAATTTGCGTTTCTGGGGCGAGGCGTGTCATCGGCAGTCCGAAAGCTTCGCCAAATCCAATATCCCACTCGGACATTTCGTCAAAAGCTGCGATCGGCAAACTCACAAACGCCCATTTTTCGCCGATTAAAGCATCCGGCAGCGCAACTGGCGTTTCGGGTACAAATTGAACGCTCGGGTTAACAACCGGTTGATAGCCCGGTTCGGCGGGATAAACGTCTTGCATCCGTTCTTCCAGCCACAGGCTAAGGGCGAGGGTGCGGCGGCTGCAGGCGGCGGGAATGTCCAAGTCATCGCAGGCTTTGGTAATCATGTTCGCCATTTGGCGACGGAAAAAGCGGATTTTTTCGGGGCGTTTCGGTGCTGCGGCGATCGCATCTTTAATTGCACCAGCCAGCCACAGGGAATTCACGGTAGAACTGGAGCAGAATTGCGAGTAGCGAAACAGAGATTCGGCTTTGTCGCCTACATTCAGCGGGCTTTCGCAGATCAACACTTCCCATTTTTTTTTCTCTCGCTCGTCTATGATTGGACGGCTGTAAAAGTCGAGTTCCCAAATAGTAGCCATGCCGCGCTGTTAAAAATTAATCCTTTCTCATGTTACCGGACAGCGGGCAAGTTTCTGATTCTGACAATATAAGGCTGATTTTCAATCGCGGGCGATCGCCTTAACCTCAATCTGGGTCTGTCCAACGCTGGCTGCTCAAAATTGTTATGGCAATGCTTGGCACTCGTTGGTTACTATATAGTTGAGAGAACTGCTTGATAAATATTGGCAGTAGTTAAGTTTAGTAAATCTCATCATGCACAACAATTAAAATACCCAGAGCATAACTGTTGTCCAAAAATTAAGTATAAAATATTTCGGAGCCTTACATAAAGCTACCCTTCATACTGCATCTTAGCCGGAGTAGTTACTAGATCAATATTTTTGGGCCGCTGTGATAATTCTTGTGCCAGAGTGGCGATCGTCGATGACGTAAACAGGAAAAACCTATGATATCGGTTGAATTTCTGATTAATGCTCTCGAAAACTTAGATGTGGAAATGTGCCAGAGTGCTGTGAGGGCTTTAGGTATTGAATCTGTGATTGACACCCTCAGACACCCAGACTGGGAAGTGCGCCATAATAGTGCCATTGTTTTGGGTCAACTTGGTGACAAGCAAGCGGTTAAACCCCTGATTCGTGCCCTCAACGACTCAGTGAGAGAAGTGCGGCAGAGCGCCACGGCAGCTTTAGGTCAACTTGGTGACAAGCAAGCGGTTGAACCCCTGATTCGTGCCCTCAACGACTCAGTGAGAGAAGTGCGGCAGAGCGCCGCCGCAGCTTTAGGTCAACTTGGTGACAAGCAAGCGGTTGAACCCCTGATTCGTGCTCTCAAAGATGAGCATACTGCGGTACGGGGTACGGCTGCCCGGATTTTGGGTGAGATGGGTGACGATCAAGCTATCGACCCACTAATCAATCTATTTAGGGATGATGAGTGGGGGCTGCGTCGGACAGCTACGGAGGCTTTAGTTAAGCTTGGTGAACTTGGATTATCACCGTTGCTCAACGCGCTCGCCGATGAGAATAAATGGGTACGGTTTCATGCGGCAGAGACGTTGGGCAAATTAGGTGACGCACGAGGCACCCTGCCACTGATAGAGGCACTCAAGGACTTTGACTTTGATGTTCGTAGGAGTGCTGCCCAAGCTTTGGGTGAGCTTGGGGATAAGCGGGCGAGTGAACCGCTGATAGAAGCTCTCAAAGATAAAGATGCTGAGGTGCGCCAACTAGCTGCCTTTTCTTTGGGTAATGTTGCGCACACCGACAACACACGGGCAGTAGAGTCTCTGATTAATGCCCTTAAGGATACGAACCGTTATATGCGCTCTAGTGTCACTGTTGCGTTAGGTTATCTAGGTGATCAGCAGGCAGTTGAGCCGCTCATCCATGCTCTAAAAGATGGCGATCGCAACGTGCGTAGTAATGCCGCTAACGCTTTGGGTGAGCTAGCTGATGTGCGGGCAGTTGAACCCCTGAGCATCGCCCTGAGCGATCGGTATATATCGGTACGCTGTTGTGCTGCCAAAGCTTTGGGTCAGTTGGGGGACTTGAGAGCCGTTGACTTGCTGATTAACGCGCTCAATGACTCGGAGTGGGAGATGCAAAAAGCTGCCACCCTAGCCTTGGGTGAGTTGGGTGGCTTGCCGGCGGTTGAACCCTTAATAAATAAATTAAAAGATTGGAAAGGCAATGGACGTGCGCCAGAACATACCCTTGCTGCTTTAGTCAAACTGGGTGAGCTTGCGGTATTACCGTTGATTGAAGTCCTCCTGAATGCCTCAGTTTCGGTATGGATACGCAAGGAAGTCGTCACAATTTTGGCGGCTGTCGGAGATTTGCGGGCGGTTGAACCGCTAATTCAAGTGCTTAAAGATGAGGACGAATCGGTGCGTGCCGGAGATCGGCACAACTGGGTGCGAGCCAAAGCCACCTACGCTTTAGGTCAATTAGGTGATGTGCGAGCCATTGAGCCGCTAATTGAGGCGCTTAAAGACTCTCAGGGGAATGTCCGCCCAGAAGCAGTTGGAGCCTTGAGCAATTTTAGCGACCCGCGTGTGGTTGAACTGTTTATTCAGATGCTTAAAGACATGGGTTGGGGCGCAGAGTTGCTCCTGAATATAGCCCCACTTTTGGGCAAAATGGGCGATAAGCGAGCTATTGATCCACTAATAAAATCACTTAATTATTCAAATGAATTCAGGTGTGGCTTTGCGAGCGGTAACGACGCAAGGGAAAATGGCGGCTACGTGCCACTGTTTGGGGGGCTGAAGGTTGAGGAACCCCGTCTGGCTGTTGTCGAGGCTTTGAACCAGTTAACGGGCAGCAGTGCCGTTGAGTTACTGTTCAATATCCTCAGACAGCCAAATCATCCTCTACGCCAGGATGCTGCTCAAGCACTGGGCAACTTGGGCGAACTGTCGCAATTGCGATTGATTAATGCACTTAAGGACGAAGATAGTTTTGTGCGACAAAGTGCGACTAAGGCTTTGGGCCACATTGGTGATAAACACGCAGTTCCAGCGCTGATTGAAGCGCTCAATGACGAAGATGAAAAAGTGCGTTTGAATGCGATCGAGTCTTTGCGCTGGATTGACAACAAAAAAGCGGTTGAACCTCTGATGCTTCAGCTTGGAGATTCTAATTGGCAAGTGCGCGAAGCTGTCATCAGAGCTTTAAGTCGGCTGCGGGACGATCGGGCTATTAAACCGCTCACCGATATGCTCAAAGATGAAAATAGCCAGGTACGCGAGCAAGCTATCTATGCTTTGGGCAAGTTTGAGAGCAACCAAGACGTTGAACTGCTAATCGACTTGCTTAAAGATCGTGATTGCAAAGTGCGTGAAGAAACTGCCCGCATTTTGGGTCAACTGCGCGACGCGCGGGCAGTTGAACCGCTGATATCGGCACTGCTAAATGACTCTGACGTGTCTGTGCGTCGGTTTGCTGCGATGTCTTTAGATCGGATTGGTGACAAGCGGGCGATCGAACCACTAATCGACGCTCTTAAAAATGAGCAACAGAGCTACGCGCGTTCCGAGGTTGCCAAGGCTTTAAGCCGTATGGGCGATGAGCGGATAGTTGTACCGTTTATCAATGCTCTTGGGGATTCAAATATCCAGGTATACTATACTGTTACTGATGCTTTGGGTGAGTTAGGCGACACCCGTGCCGTCGAACCGCTGATCCAATTGCTTAAGGAGGGGCCTTTTCACGAGCTTCGGCAGGCAGCTAGGGCTTTGGCAAAAATTGGGGACGTGCGAGCCGTAGAGCCACTAATCGAAGCTCTGAAACAGCCCTCGCACACTACCCGTGAAGCAGTAGCACAGGCTCTAGAGGAGTTGGGTGATTTACGGGCGGTGGAACCGCTGATTGAAACACTTAAAGATGAGTATGAAGGAGTGCGAGGGGCAGCGGCTAAAGCTTTGGCAAAGCTTGGCGATCGCCGATCGCTTTTACCGTTTCTGGATGCCCTTTCTGATAGTAGTCCCCTGGTACGTTTCTGCGCGGTGGAGGCTTTGGGTAATCTGGGCGATCTTAGTGCAGTCGAGCCGCTCATTCCGCTGCTTAAAGATAAAGGGTGGAAAATAGGCTCAAGTGCTGCTAAGGCTTTGGGCAATCTTGGGGATGCACGGGCCGCCCGGCCGCTAATCGAAACCTTCCAGGATACAGATTGCGAAGTGTGCGATGCTGCCATTAAGTCTTTGGTCAAGCTGGGCGAGCCTGCCTTACTGCCCCTGTTTGAGGCCCTCAAGGCTCAGAATAAAAACGTGCGGAGGAAAGCTGTTGAAGCTTTGGACAAGTTTGGGGATGCACGGGCGATCGCACCGCTCACTTCTTTACTAAAAGATCGAGAGCGCAACATAGGTAATGCGGCTCGCAAAGCGATCAAAAGCATCCGCAGTCGGCAGATTCTTTAAGCTCAGAACCATTGTTGGGGTTAAAGTTGCGCTCTTGTGCTTCAGCAAAGCAGTTGTCGGGATTGCGATTGGGCACCATTTTGCCGATCGCCACAACTGGAACAAGTTCTTCAGGAATGATTTTACTTGGAGCCAGATGCAAGCTGTTACAGCACTTTGCGTGACTAAGAGGTACAGTAACAGCAGTGAGCAAAATAATTTTCGATTTGCTTACTTGAACATAATTTCACTCCCAATTCCAATAGTTTTTCCACAATCTGTACACTTCGAGGTACAAATCTCCTGAGCCATGCCTTTAATTCCCACCATAAATGTTCGATGGGGTTAAACTCATGTGAGTTGGCGTGATAAATACACTACTCTTGCTCCCACTGCTTCGATCATTTCTTCTACCCCCTCTACCTTGTGCGCCTTCAAATTATCCATGACTAATACCGCTCCTTGCCCTAATTGGGGAACCAGTTTTTCTGGCATAAATGTCTTGAACTCCTCTCCATTTAGCGATTTTTCTATTGTCTTCATTACGATGAATTTCTTATTGCTTATTGCCACAACCACTGTTACCCTACTTCCTCTATAAAATGGCTTGATATCGTAGCTTATTTCTCCCTTTTTACTTCTAGCCGCTTGCCTCATTCTCCCCAGCAATACGCCCATTTCGTCCAAAAGTATCAGATTTTTTGGTTCCACATCTCGGATTTTTTCCCAATATTCTATTCGCTTCTTTTGATTAATTTCTTTATGGGCTTGACTTCTAGGAGAGTGTTTTTTTTTCAAAGTAAGTTGCTACTTTTTTAGGAATCGGCACATGGCACTCTCGCTCAACCATACTCCTGTTTTTTCGTGCCAATACTCACAGTATTCTGAAGCGTGTGTAATCTGGATACTGGGCTACGCTCTCTTCAATCTGTTGTTCGTGACCAAACAGTAGGCTCAGTTTACCACCCTTTGCCTGACTAGGAAGTAATCTTCCTGTCTCTTTTTTTCGCTTTAGTAGTGCTTGTACCGTACTTTTACGCTCCTTGAAATCTTTCTGCTACTTTCCGAATAGAGGTGTTACTTGCCTCGTAAGTGTCAACGCTATTTTGACGCATATCTAGCGAGTAGGGTTTCATTTTTATCTTTTTTACCACCTCTACTATTGTACCTAATTGTTAAGCAAAGTGCTGTATTGATACCCACAGCTTAAACAATCATCAATAAATACGAAATGACCACTGCAAAATTGCTAAACTTGAAAACCGCCAGCAAATTCTATCTATCAGTCATATTTGAGGACACAACCAATAGCATTTATTGCTGCTCACCCCTTGTGCTGCAGATTTGATCGATAAATAATTCGGGTGTCAAAAGTCAGAATTTAGCATAAAATATGTATAACCAGGAAAAATTTAGCAATAATTATGATTTCTGAATTATTCTTCCTTAATATGACTCGTGAATTATGATTTTTTAAGGGTTCTTATATTGCGCTTTGCTTTAAACGGCTTTTACAGAATTGACCTTACAATCCAAACAAACAGTATAGCTTGATTCCATGAGACAAATCATTCTCGAAAAGATTATTTCAACCTTACAACCTTTAGATTTTGTTCTCGCTTTGTGGGAAGGAGGTTCAGCAGCCCACGGATACACCGACGAGTGGTCAGACCTCGATATTGCGGTTGTGGTTGAAGATAACTGCGTGGAAGAAACATTTGAGATTGTTGAAAAAGCCCTCGCAGAAATTGCCGAAATCGAACTCAAATATAGAGTTCCCGAACCCGCTTGGCACGGTCAATCGCAGTGCTTCTGGCGGCTGAAAGAAACCCCCCCGTTCTTGCTAATTGATTTCGCCGTTTTTAGGCGCAGCAGCCGCAACGATTTCCTGGAAATAGAGAGACACGGGACAGTGCCGATCGCCTTTGACAAAGCTAATCTAGCTGTACCCCATCTTTTGGATAAAAACCATCATTTATCCCGAATGCAAACCCGATTAAACGAAATTAAAATCCGTTTCGATTTGCTGCAACCTCTGGTTAAAAAAGAGATTTATCGCGAACATTTAGTAGATGCGATCGGCAACTATCACAATTGGACGCTTCTACCCTTAGTCGAACTGTTGGGCATGATTTACCGTCCCCACAGATACGACTTTGAACTAAAATATTTCACCCGAGATTTTCCGCCCAAAATAGTCGATCGCGTCGCACCGCTTTTCTGCATTGCCAACCTTGAAGATTTGGCAGCCAAACAGGAAATAGCTGAGGTTTTTTTTGCAGAAACTTTACCGCTTGCACAAGCTAATTTTTCCTCTGACAATGCCCTACCAGTACCGCAATAGGCTCAATATTTCGTACCGAAAGCGATTAATATAGTAGCATCTACCTTAAAGATTAACATCCCATGACAAAACTCAGCGTCAACATCAACAGAATTGCCCTCCTCCGAAACTCTCGAAACATCGGTATCCCCAGCGTTACGGAAGCCGCAAAAACAGTAATTGCTGCCGGAGCTCATGGCGTTACAGTCCATCCCCGACCCGACGAAAGGCATATCAAAGCCACCGATGTTTACGAATTAGCTAAAATGCTAACCGTTGAGTTCAACATCGAAGGAAATCCGTTTCAGCCGCCATTTATGGATATAGTTTGCGACGTAAAACCGGCTCAGTGTACCTTGGTGCCGGACGCTCCCGACGTGCTAACATCCGATAGCGGTTGGAATATTCCCGAAAATCGCGATCGGCTGGTACCAATCATTCAAAAATTAAAAGACAACGGCATCAGAGTCAGCTTGTTTATGGACGCAGATGCTGCTCTAATGCCGCTAGCAAAAGAAGTTGGAGCAGACAGAGTAGAATTGTACACGGAACCCTACGCAACTGCTTTTCGCGAAGGTAGAGTAGAATCTGTTTTTCAACAATATGTCTTAGCAGCTAAAGCCGCTCAATCAGCAGGTTTAGGGGTGAATGCCGGACATGATTTAAATTTGCAAAACCTAGCTAAATTTTGCTCTATTCCTGATATACTCGAAGTATCAATTGGTCATGCTTTAATTGCGGAAGCACTAGAAATGGGGTTGTCCAACACAGTACAAGCTTACCTAAAAATTCTGGCAGGTTCGTAGTACAAATTAACCTCGTGTGGAAGGGCGGATTTTGCCATGATAAACTCGTTTTTATCAAAAATAAAAACTAAATCCGCCATACAAAAATACAGGATCAAAACTTACGCAAAAAATGGTTTGACACGCTACAAATATTGTAAGGTGGGGTTCGCAGCGCCCTAGATAATTAGGCGATTGTCAAAAATGAAGTAACACTAGGGGCTGTTACCCTGTGGGGGTGCTAGCCGTTTTCTAGTAGCAAGGCAGAGCCAGAATCTCAGACACCGCGTTTTTTGGGTGTGGGCATTTCTTTAGCAAGCTCCTCGGAAAAAGCTTTAATTTTCCTAGACCAAATTACTAATATTCTGTGATGATATTATCCGTAAGGAGTATCATTAAAATGTCCCGACAAACTGAGGCTACTACTTAGCTCCCGCACTGCCAATTTGCTACCAGCAGGTTTTGTGCAAGTACGGGATATTTACGTGTATCCTATCTCCTCCTGTAGCCTCTGTGCGATCGCCCGATTTAATCCGGTGAAAACAGGCAAACACAAGTAACCATATACAATTCCTTACCCCCCTCGGAAGTGCGACATGAAAAAACTAATTTTACTGACTGGAATGCTACTCATGATGACGGCAAAATCAGTATTTGCCAGCCCAGTAGCCCCCAAAATTGCACCGAGCGATCTGATGGCGGCCTCGGAAATTACAGAAACCCTTAACAAACCCGTTACCTCTGAATCAGTTCCCAACCTCGAACCGATCAAGCGAATGTCAACCTCGGAAATCCGAGAAACCATCAACCAACCCACCACCTATATTTTTGAAGGCGTCAAAGGGCGAGAACTCACTCTCTCCCTGTGGGCGGGACAACTGACAGCCCAACTGTACAGTCCCAATGGTGAAAATATGGGGGTTATTGAAAAAGCAGACAATCAGTGGATGGGCCAGTTGCCAGAGTCCGGCATCTATCGCGTGCGAGTTACCCCGAAAGGTGAAACCACCAGCTTCGTACTCGGACGCGACTTTAACGCTAAGTGGACTTATAGGCCCGATCGCGCAATTCCCATAGCATTCAAGGAAAAACAAGCCACAATCAAACTCAAAATGTCCGGCTACCAAATCCAGCCAATTACGCTTCAAGGCAAGCAGGGACAGACAATTAGGGTGACAGCTAGCAACAAAAATCTAGATCTGGCGATCGAATCTCCGACGGGACAACTCCTGGATCAAGGCGAAGGTCAAACTTTTGCTCAACTCCCCGACTCCGGTATCTACCGGGTAATCGTAGTTGCCAAGAGGCCGGTCAAGTCTTCAATCCGAGTTTCTGTGCAATAGCAAAGATTGCACAAATACTGTCGGGCGATCGAATTTGCGTCGCCAAAAAAAAACAGCTCGCCCAATTGGCGAGCTGTTTTTTGCGTAAAATCAACCTTGGATCAGCGCTTCAAAACGTTCTTGTTTCCAAATGCAGCTTAAATCCGAGTCAGCTAAAGCTAGCTCTCGGTATAAATTAGGGATAAACTCAACAGCTCGCTGCAAATTGTCAAGGGCCAAATCAGCAAATCCCAATAGCGCATAACAGCAAGCTTTATTGTAAAAAGCGTTAGCAAAATCAGGATTTATTTCTAAGACAGTTTCGTAGCAAGCAATCGCCTCAGAGTAGCAGCCTTGTCGTGCCAATTCCACACCCCGGTTGTACCAAATTAAATAATCTTCAAAGGGACGCTCAGATGTGGGAGTAAACTTGCCATTTCTCTGGTTTAAACCTACTAATTTCTCCAAAGCAACTCTCCGTTCGCCCACAGCTTCGGCTCTCCCCGGTTGTAGAGCGATCGATCGGCTAAAACTAGCCACTGCTTGTTTGTAAAGTCCCATAGAGTTCGCAGCTATACCCCGATTGTACCAAGCCTTCGCGTCGTCAGGCTTAAACTCGATCGCCCGGTCAAAACTGTTAAGCGCCTGATAGTAAAGCTTGAGTTCCAACAGGGCATTACCTCGGTTGTACCACGCCCAAGCAGCCTCCGGGTAAAAATTTAAACAACGATCAAAACTCAGAACCGCCTTCTCGTAAAGCCCCATATCGATCAGCGTCAGTCCCCGGTTGTGCCAAATACTCGCCGCGCACGGACTGAACTCCAGAGCCCGGTCAAAACTGTTGAGAGCCTCCAACCAGCGGCCCAACTTTCCTAAAGCAATAGCCCGGTTGTGCCAGCCAAAGCTCGCATTCGGCTCCACCGCCAAGGCTTCATCAAAACTTTTCAGCGCCTCTAAGTGGCGTTCTAATTTCCCTAGAGCCATACCTCGGCCGAACCAAGCCTTATAATGATCTGATTGCAACTTCAAAGCTCTGTTAAAGTTCGCCAGAGCACCATGATCATCGTTAGCTTCGAGGTGGCGCGAACCCAGATGGTAATACCAAGCCGCTTCCAAGTTTTGAAGTAAGTTCATAATATTTTGTATCTATCTTAGGGATGATTCTACATGAAACCCTAGCTGGAATAAAACTGTAATTCCACTAAAAATATGAAAAATTTGATACAGGGGGATCGCCCGTACACACTGCCAGTAACAACCTCAACAATTTGCGATCCAAACTAACTATTTTCCTCTAGTAAAAAGCTCTGTTAGCTAACCGCACTCATCGTTTTTTAGAGCTGCTGCGAATCTTAACTTTCCGTGAATCACGCAACTCTTACCGCATCCCGAATTAGGTTTGCAGTTACACAAAGAGTCCTAGGGCGCCCCAAGTCTAACTGCAAATCTCCTACTGCTAATAGCTTCTACTTGTGGTTGCCCAATTCAAGCAACCACAACCGCTGTTTTAGCATTCTCACTCAATAGCAACTGGCCTGTTGCATCAATACTAAAATCTTTCCCCAGCAGAAAACCCTGGCCCATCAACCGCTGGCAAACAACCAGCGCAGTAATCCGGCGAATTTCTTCCATCACGTCAGCAGGAATCAAATAACTCAAACTCCAGATCACGGACTCGCAGTCATACCAAATCAAACGCTCAATACTGACAATCATCAAAGCAGCTACACTGTCAACTGACAGCCGCCCTCGGAGATCCGCAATCAAATCCTTACCAATTAAGCTATTGCGAGTCATCATCGCTCTAGCCATCTTCCCAATTTCTTGTTCGAGTTCTAAATGATTCATGCTTGGCACTGGCTTTTATGTTTTTAAAGCACTACTAAAAGTAAAAACAGTAGCCGCTACCAGGCTCTGCCCTAGCGTAGCTGACGCAGGCTCTACCGTAACTCCTTTTAACAAAGTATACCTAAAGAAAGATCAAAAATGTATCTAAAGGCAGATACCAAAATATTATTTTTTGAAACAAATTGGTAAACCAATTCCCATAAGAGTTTTTACGAGCCAATTGAGTATTTATACTTGCTAGAACCCGGCGTAAAGTCAATCGATTTTAGATTTTAGATTTTAGATTTTAGATTGAAGAATTGGAGAAAGCGACCTCACGGATGAATCCGGGAGGTTGTACGCGGGCGCTTTCGACCGAAGATTGGTAAATTCGCTACATAATAAGGAAGTAGTTACTTCGGAGAAAAAACAGCAATGGCTGCAAACCAGGCAGACATCGATATTGCCCCCTTGATCGACTACGGCCTGATCGACCCCACCGCTACGCCAGAGCAAGTAGAATACTGTTGCCAACAAGCAGAGAGATTTGGCTTTGTCACAGTTTGCGTGTATCCCGCCTACGTCCGACAAGCAGTTGAGCTGCTGCACGGCAAACGTCCCAAAGTCTGTACAGTTATAGGTTTTCCCACCGGTGCTTCGACTTCAACGGTGAAAGTTTACGAAGCTCTAGAAGCAGCAGATAATGGAGCCGTAGAGTTAGATGTCTCCGTTAACTTAGGATTGTTGAAAGCTGGAAGAATCGACGAATTCCACCGGGAATTAGCCCAAATTTGCGAAGAAACTAATCTCACCATTAAAGCAATTATCGAAAGTTCGCTCCTTTCCGATGCCGAAAAACAATTAGCGGCTGAGATTTGCATGGAAGCCGGTGCCGCCTACATCAAAACCAACACTGGCTTTTTTGGCCCGGCGAAAGTTGACGATGTGCGACTGCTTAAGGAAGTTACGAAGGGACGGATTGGTATTAAAGCGGCCGGAGGAATTCGTACTCACGAACAAGCTCTAGATTTGGTATTAGCTGGGGCAACTCGTTTGGGGACTTCTCGCGGCCCAGAATTAATCCGCCAGCGCGATAATTTAGATAAAAGTCATTAGTGATTAGTGATTAGTCATTAATTATTAATTATTAGCAATGGCTAATTGGGAATTGGTGCGCCCTTACGCACCATACAACTAAAAGTTCTGCGTTCTGGACTGTTTTTGCTACTGTCTAATAACAATACTTCGGACAGTTTTTGATTGCCAACTGTAGAATGACTGTTCCAGGTCGATCGACCAACGATGACAATGAAACTGTCGGAAGTAATGTAGTAAATCTAAAATCTAAAATCTAAAATCGAGTGACTCGAACTTACAAAGCAACTGGAATCAATCTTAAGAGTGCGCCCATGGGCGAATCCGATCGAGTGCTGACAATTTTGACGCGGGAATTCGGCTTAATTCGAGCCGTAGCACCGGGTGTTCGCAAACAACGATCGACCATCGGCGGTAGAAGCGAATTATTTGTCGTTAACGAATTGCTAATTGCCAAAGGCCGATCGCTCGACAAAATTACCCAAGCTGACACGGTACAATCCCATCCTGGTTTGAGCCGCAACCTAGGAAAACTCTCCGCCGCGCAATATCTGGCCGAATTGGCGATCGCCAGTGCCCTTTCCGACGAACCGCAAGAAGAACTCTTTTGGTTGCTGGGCGAACATTTGAGCCGTTTGGAGCGTTTGTCCGATCGCACAGAAATCGAATCCGCCGCCGTACTTGTCGCCCACCTCACCCACGGCATTTTTCACCTGCTAGCCTTAGCCGGCCTCGCGCCCCAAGTCCAAGTCTGCTGCGCCACCAGACACCCGCTCATCCCAAATTTCACCGATCCGAACTGGCAAACCGGGTTTAGTATACCCTCTGGGGGAACCTTCAGCTTGTCGGAGCTAGCTAACCTAGAGGCAGAACTCTCTTCCGAAATCGGCACCTTGTACAAATCCGCCTCCCGTTCCCGGCAAACTAATCGCAGCAAACACTTGACAAATTTTGAGATTAATGCTAATGAATTAGCAGCGCTGCAACAGTTGGCTAGTCCAGAACTAGGAGAGGGGATTGCCGATCGAACAACTTGGGTATCCGTAGAAAATATTTTGCGGCAATATGCCCAGTATCATTTAGGTTGCACGATTAGATCGGGAAGCTCGATCGACACCTACCTAGAGAGTTTTGAGTTTTAAATTTTGAGTGTTGATTTAAATAGGTGAACGAACGATCGTACATCGCACCCCCAGCCTGCCGGATACCCGAACCAGCCGGCCATTTCAGGTAAATTCTCAAGGTTGTTGCGACATCAGATAATAGATAGAGATAAAGTTACGAGATTATTAATAAACTTAGGGGTTAACACCTCAATTTGAAATTCCCGTCCCCCAACCTCCACCATCCCAGGCGATCCCCCCCCAATCCTATGATGCGACTGTCCGATTCTGATTTGACAATATCTGTTTTAGCTGTGACCCACCACAAAATGGAAGAACGAGAAAATTTTCCCGATTTTCGCTCCGATCCCGTCTTGGCCGATCGACAATGGAGCAACGTCCAACACCCAGAGATGGATAAATATCCCACAACTCCCGAAACAGAGTCAAGCAACGGCAAAAGCCAACAACCCGAAGCCATCCCCCCGGTTCCCACACCAGAGCCAGCAGCAGAACTCTCCGAAGCAGTAGCCGAAACTCCGGAAAAAGAAACAGGATTTCTGCCAGTGCTCAAAAACCCAAATTTTCTAGCATTGTGGAGTGGGCAAGTTTTTTCCCAACTAGCAGATAAAGTTTATCTCGTACTGACGATCGCCCTCGTGGCCAGCCGCTTTCAAGCGCCCGATCAAACCATCAGCAGGTGGGTATCAGCAATCATGATCGCCTTTACCATTCCCGCAGTGTTGTTCGGGGCCGCCGCAGGCGTGTATGTCGATCGGTGGTCGAAAAAAGCAGTGCTCGTAGCCACAAACCTCCTGCGGGGAGGCTTTGTTTTAACATTGCCCGTGCTGCTGTGGCTCTCTGACGGGTGGGAACTCGGTCAACTGCCGCTCGGATTCTGCTTGCTGCTGCTAGTGACATTCCTAGTCTCGACTCTAACTCAATTTTTTGCCCCAGCAGAACAGTCAGTGATTCCCCTAATTGTGGAACGCCGCCACCTGCTATCGGCAAACTCCCTCTACACCACAACCATGATGGGTTCGGTGATTATTGGCTTTGCAGTCGGAGAACCCTTACTAGCTTTAGCCGACACCCTATTTTCCAACCTCGGCGGCGGACTCGGCATCGGCAAAGAATTAGTAGTAGGCGGAAGTTACGCCTTCGCCGGAGTGCTGTTGCTGTCGATGAAAACAGGCGAAAAAAACGATGCCGAACACGAACCGCCACACCCCCTAGCCGATTTGCGAGATGGGCTGCGTTACATCAACGATCAACCGAAAGTCCGCAATGCTTTAATTCAACTAATTATTCTATTTTCCATTTTTGCAGCCTTGGCAGTTCTAGCGGTGCGACTGGCAGAAATCCTCCCCGGTATGAAAGCGTCGCAATTTGGCTTTTTGCTGGCTGCGGTGGGCGTCGGCATGGCTGGTGGGGCGGCGACAGTCGGCTATCTCGGCCACAAATTTTCTCACTCCCAACTGAGTTTAATCGGATCGATCGGCATGGCACTTGCTCTGATGGGCCTTTCTGCATTTACACACCATTTGTGGCTCTCGGTGCTGTTCATTACTATGTTGGGTTTATTTGCCTCATTGGTGGGAGTGCCGATGCAGACTACAATTCAAGCAGAAACTCCAGAAGAAATGCGGGGAAAAGTCTTCGGGCTGCAAAACAATGCCACTAATATCGCTTTGAGTTTACCCTTGGCTTTGGCCGGGGTAGCAGAAACATTTCTGGGTTTGCCGACAGTATTTTTGGCTTTAGCAGGATTAGCGATCGCTGGCGGTGTCTTAACCTGGTATATTTCCCGTAGCAGTAATAGCAAAGTCGATCGAAGCTAAAAAATAACAAACTCTGATTTACTCGAATGCACATCGCTTGGCTAGGAAAAAAATCACCTTTTTGCGGTAACGTCACTTACTCCAGGGAAGTCACCAACGCACTATTAGACCGGGGATACCAGGTTAGTTTCCTGCACTTTGCCCAAGAAGCGGGCCTACTGGACAGGAACAATACGGCGTGGAACATGGCAAATGGTTCATGGGGAAAGGGAATTGCTCAAACCTCATATACCAATTCGCTTTCGTCCGCTAGTTGCAACGAAGTCTCTTTACCCTGTCACTACAAATCGCAAATTTATACGATTCCCACTCTCAAGTCCCGCACAGTGCTGATGAAATCTCTGCGGCGACTGAAACCCGATGTTGTTCACGCTTCCCTGACGCTTTCGCCCCTAGACTTTCTGTTGCCGGAAATTTGTCAAGAATTGAATTTGCCTCTGGTGGCGACTTTTCACCCCCCGTTCGATCGCAAATTGCGAAATTTGACATCGGGAACGCAACACCTGATGTATCAACTGTACGCTCCGTTTTTGGCGAACTACGACTCGACGATTGTTTTTTCTCAGATTCAGCGGGATATATTGGTGAAGTTAGGAGTGCCACAGGAACGGGTGGCTGTAATTCCCAACGGCGTCGATGCTGTTAAATATTCTCCAGGGCCTTCGGGGTTGAAGTCGGAATTAAAGGCCGATCGAATTTTTGTTTACCAAGGCCGCATTGCCCAGGAGAAAAATGTAGAAGCCCTGCTCAAGGCCTGGAAACACTGTAATTTTGGCCCTGGAAACGTATTGGCAATCGTAGGCGACGGGCCCCTAGCCGCCTCGCTGCAACTGTTTTACGGCGAAGATGATGGCATTGTGTGGCTGGGATTTGTTGCTGAGGAGGAACGCCGGATCGAAATTCTGCGGGGTGCTGATGTATTTATTTTGCCTTCTTTGGTGGAGGGACTGTCGCTGTCGCTGCTGGAAGCGATGGCCTGCGGTTTAGCTTGTTTGGCAACGGATGCCGGTGCTGACGGCGAGGCCTTGGAGGAAGGCGCGGGGATAGTTTTGAACACTCAGCGGGTACGGAGTCAGTTGCAAACCTTGCTGCCGCTGTTTTGCGACCATCCTGAGTTGGGAATGCTGCTTGGTCAAAAAGCACGCCAACGAGCGATGGAGCGATACACTCTCAGTCAGAATATTACTGAGTTGGAAAAGCTGTATGCAGAGGTTTTGCAAAAGCAGCGCGTACTAATTCGCGGTTTAGCATAATTCAGCAGGAAGAAGGAACTCCGAACCCGTTGAAATTAATCCGTCTATCCGTGTCAAAATCCGTGTGGTGCCTTCCTTCTTCCTTTGCAAATGACTTACAAAAATCCCGCTCCTACAGTTGATATTATCATCGAATTAGCCGATCGCCCGCACCGCCCGATCATACTCATCGAACGCCGCAATATTCCCTACGGCTGGGCAATTCCCGGCGGTTTTGTCGATTACGGAGAATCGGTAGAAACAGCGGCAAAACGCGAAGCTTTAGAAGAAACGAGTTTGAATGTAGAATTAATTGAGCAATTTTACGTTTATTCCGACCCAAATCGCGACGCCCGCGAACACACTATCAGTATTGTATTCTTGGCTTCCGCAATCGGCGAACCTCAAGCCGCCGACGATGCTAAAAATTTACAGATTTTTGAATCTTGGCAGATTCCCCATCAATTATGTTTCGATCACGATCGCATTTTACGAGATTATTGGCGTTACCGTCATTATGGGTTGCGGCCGCGTTTGTAGGGTGAGGATTTGTTAACCGCAGATGCAGGCGGATTAAGCCAGATTAATTGCTATGATTTATCGGTGATTTATCTGTGTTAATCTGCGGTTAAATTCATTAAACTAAATTCTATGGCAAGCTTGACAATATTAGGCGGAGGTGCTTGGGGTTCGGCACTGGCAAATCTGGGAGGCAAAAAAGGCGATCAAGTTAATTTGTGGTCGCGCACCAGTTCTGTTAATCTAGAATCAGTTATAACAGGTGCGGATGTTGTTGTTTCCGCAGTTTCGATGAAAGGAGTTGGAGCAACGGTCGATCGACTGCTTGCGTTAGACTTAAGTCCCAGTACAATTATCGTTACCGTCACCAAAGGTTTAGACCCCGCCAGTACCCGCACTCCGTCTCAAATTTGGCAAAATGCCTTTCCTAACAATTCAATTGTGGTACTTTCGGGCCCGAATCTTTCGGAAGAAATTCAGCAGGGCTTGCCGGCGGCAACGGTGGCGGCGAGTTTGGATTTAGCGGCAGCCAAGCAATTGCAAAATGTTTACAGTTCTGATATTTTTCGGGTTTATGTGAATGAAGACCCGCTGGGGACTGAGTTAGGTGGAACTTTAAAAAATGTATTTGCGATCGCCGCTGGTGTTTGCGACGGTTTACAATTAGGAACTAATGCTAAATCTGCTTTGCTGACTCGCGCTTTGCCGGAAATGATTCGGGTGGGAGTTCGTTTGGGAGCTCGTGCAGAAACTTTTTACGGTTTGTCAGGTTTGGGAGATTTGCTCGCTACTTGCAACAGTCCTTTATCTCGCAATTATCGGGTTGGTTTCGGGTTAGCTAAAGGCAAATCTTTAGAGCAAATTTTGCAGGAATTGCAGAGCACCGCTGAGGGAGTCAATACTACTAATGTGTTGATTGATTTGGCCAATCAACGCGGCATAGAAGTGCCTGTCTCTCGTCAAGTCTATCGCTTATTAAATGGTGAAATTACTCCCGAACAAGCTGTTTTATCGCTGATGGAACGAGCTTTGAAACCGGAGATTTTATAACCTGTACCACTAAATAGGTAAGGACTTAAGCAAAGCCTAAGTCCCTACCCGTAGCTGAAGTTTCAAGAAGTGATGTCACCAGTTGCCAGTTATAAATTAAGAGTTGTACGCGACATTGGTTGAGCGGTCAGATTGATGTTTCCATCGCTCGGTAGAGAAAGAGTTTAAGGAATTGAAGATGAGTTGTGAATCCTAAACTCTTTAACTCATAGCTGCTACTTAACTCATAACTCCTAACTCATAACTTGCAGAGCGAGTTGCACCCGCTTTACATCTTGCCTTGTTGCATTACCTGTTGAAGGTGCTGCCGAATTTCCTGCGCGTGCTCCATGTCAGCTTGCTGCAGTTTTTGAAACAGTTCAGCACAAGGCTGAGAACCCATTTCCTGAGCATCTTTCATGTAAGTGTCGTAGGCTTTCAAAGCTTCAGACTTGTTTTGCAAAACTGTTAACAAATCGTACTCGAGGTTGCTAATGACTGTACTACCGTTAGTATTCATACACTGACCCTCTGCTAGGATTTGTCCCAAGTTTGACCGATCCAGAGATGACTGTTCATCTGTCTAAAAGGGTAGATATTTTTTACTTTCCGCCGTAATAAAATGCAACTTCTTTATCTTTCAGCGGGGCGAAGTCAGCAGCAACGAGCATTTTATCGAGCTCGTTTTGAGGCAGATGTTTGACACCAATTCGGACAATGCGCGATCGCATTGTATTTGACACGCCACTGCGCTGTCTGCCGGCTTCTAATCCCATTACTTGCTGGTAGAGGTCTAATTTTGCTTGCGGAATCGGAGTACCGTCAAAGTCGATTCCCGAGGCGATCGCAACATCGATCGCATCTGCACCAGTTGTCGATTGAGCCGCTGAGTTTGTTTCTGAAGACATTGTGCTATTAAATCGAAGTTTGTTGTGGAAGCATTTTATCAGATCACTCTTTAATTTGGTCAAATTTGTCAATACTTTGCGTTTGCATGAATATTTGACGTTTGCATGAATAATTGGCGTTTGCCCGAAAGTCCGCCGGGGGTTTTAACCCCCCTCTCACAGAGCAAGTCCACTTCAGTGGACTAAAGATAATAATAAAAAATGCTTTCCAGTCCTTTTTCGAGGACTTTTGCTATTAGACACGGGTTTAAACGCCGGGCGGACTTTCGGACTGACTAACCAACAAAGTGGCAGACTTAATTATAGTGAAAAAAACCTATCACCTTCGCTCAAATCCACATTTCCCCCACTGACAATCACGCCAATCCTCGCATTTTCAGCCTGCACAACACCTGACAACAAAGCCGCCGCCGCTAACACTCCCGTCGGTTCCACAACTATCTTCAGGCGTTCCCACATAAAAAACATTGTCTGGCGAATTGCGTGTTCTGAAACTGTTGCCATATCATCAACATAATGCAGCACCAAAGGAAAGGTTAATTTTCCCAAAGATGGCGTGCGCGCACCGTCAGCAATCGTATCCGGGTTAGTAACAGTTTGTAGCGTTTTCGTGCGGAACGATCGCGCAGCATCGTCTGCTTGCTCGGGTTCTACTCCTATTACTTTACACTGCGGAGACAAAGTTTTTGCTGCGATCGCGCATCCCGACAGCAAACCCCCGCCACCGCAGCAAACTAACAGCAAATCCAACTCCCCAACTTCTGCGATTAATTCCAGCGTCGCCGTACCTTGTCCCGCAATCACCCACGCATGATCGTAAGGAGGAATAATTGTCAAGTGCCGTTCGGCGGCAATTTTAGCCGCTAACTCTTCCCGCGCAATTTGAGTGCGATCGTACAAAATAATTTCCGCACCGTAGCCGCGAGTCGCGTCTTGCTTGACTTTGGGCGCATCTGTCGGCATGACAACAGTAGCAGGAATTTCTAGCAACCGCGCCGCCAGGGCGATCGCCTGCGCGTGATTTCCCGAAGAAAAAGTCAGCACACCCCGCTGTTTTTCGGCTTCAGATAGCTGCATTAAAGCATTGCAAGCACCCCGAAATTTAAACGAACCCGTCCGCTGAAAGTTTTCGCATTTGAAAAATACCTGAGAATTTGTGCGTTTGTTGAAAGTTTCCGAAGTCAGCACCGGCGTCTTGAAAGCTTTGCCCTGCAAGCGCTTTGCCGCCGCCTCCACATCGGCGAAAGAGACTGACAAGGGATTTTGGGTACTCAATGGGGCACTCATAGATTTTAGATGGGGCGATCGAGGACTTTATTTGTAGGAGGGGCATGGCCCGCTTCACTCCTACGATTAAAGTATAAATTTTTATTATATTTTGGAGGATAAGAATTATTAGGTGTCGCACTTAATGGTTAAAAAAGCTGTTGACTAAAATCAAAGTTATGACAATTTACTATCAAAAAGTAAAGTGGCGTTTTTACTTGCATAGGAGAGGGATTAATGAATACAAATTTAACCACATCCCGATTAATTGTATGCAAATGGCACGGCGCTATATCCAGATTTCGGGTAACGGGTAAAATAAACCGGATTGGATGGTGAAATTGCCCTCGCTATTGCGATCGACTCCAACCATCGACAACAACGCAAAAGAGGACACGGCAATGCCATTTCCCTACCCAAAAAATAGCGACTAAATTGTTTAACAATTACAAAAAAAAAGGACACAGTATTACTATGTCCTTACCTCTGTATTGTAGGGACACAGCATTGCTGTGTCCCTAACCGTACCGATATCCCGATTAGAATTCTTGCCGTTTAGAACAAGAACAATTCAGAATTACCGGAAACTCCCAAATTGACATCGACAGTGGCAAACAAACTGTTACCACCAACCGTAGAACCGTTGCTATCGTAATACAGTTTAGTAGACAAACCGTCGTAGATAGCCATGATGGACGGCCCGGTTAAAGTTGCTTCAAACACAGTTACATCAGACACTGTGCTGCTGTAAGCGTAGAAACTCGAACCCAAAGGCCCAGATCCGGTTGTAAAGGCTGCAAACCCAGTGCTGTCGAGGTTAATTAGATCGTCAGCAGTGCTGTAATTGGTAATTACATCCCCGCCGTCAGCAGTAGTTCCGCTGAACACAAACACATCCAAACCAGCACCGCCGTTGAGAACATTGGTTCCCACACCACCGATTAAAGTGTCATTCCCGATGCCGCCGTTGAGAGTATCGCTACCCGCGCCGCCGAAGATGCTGTCGTTACCTGCACCGCCATCGAAAATATCAGCACTCGATCCGCCGTTCAAGATGTCAGCAAACTCAGTGCCGGTGACGTTATTAGCTGTCGCACTTCCTGTAAATAAGACAGGAGTGGTGAAGTTGTAACCGCCAACACCTGAACCGAAATTGTTAACTCCGTTTGTCGGGAAAGTACCGGGATTAGTGATTAAATCCACAACGCTGCCTGAGTTGGTAGTAGTACCAGCAGGAGAAGAGGCGATCGTACCTGTAAATACAAAGTCCGCCGTTCCCAGATTGCTAGCAGCAGTACCCAGATTTGCAATCAAGGTAGAACCGCCGGCAGTCGTACCGTTGGCGTCAAAATACAACACCGTTTCGTTCGACGCATTCGTAAAGGCGAAGAAACCAGCAGTTGTAGAATTGCCCAGGACCTTAGTTTGTGCATCTTCCAAAGAGGCATAACTGCCGCCTGTGAAAATCACGAACTCTTTGCCAGTAATGTCAGGAGTTGAACCGCTCACACCGTCAAAGTTAGTCGTAGTCACATTGCCGAAAGCGCTCGCGCTAAACTCGAATTTGTCTACCCCAGAGGTAAAGTCAGTAATCGTATCACCGCCTTCGC
>NZ_JAUBQX010000013.1:0-90963 GCF_036701505.1 Microcoleus sp. Pol11C2 | reverse complement strand
ACGAACTCTTTGCCAGTAATGTCAGGAGTTGAACCGCTCACACCGTCAAAGTTAGTCGTAGTCAAATTGCCGAAAGCACCGCTGACAAACTGGAATTTGTCAGTTCCAGCAGTAAAGTCAGTAATCGTATCACCGCCTTCACCTGCTGCTTTGTAAACAAACAGATCCGCACCAGCACCGCCAGTCAGAAGATCTGCACCGCTGCCGCCGCTGAGGATGTCAGCAAACTCAGTACCAGTGACGCTGTTAGCATCAGCATTTCCGGTAAACAAGACAGGAGTGGTGAAATTGTAACCGCCAGCACCTGAACCGAAATTGTTAACTCCGGTCGGGTAAGTGTTCCCAACAGCAGTTAAATCAACAACGCTGCCTGAGTTGGTAGTAGTACCAGCAGGAGAGGCGATCGTACCTGTAAATACAAAGTCCGCCGTTCCCAGATTGCTAGCAGCCGTACCCAGATTCGCAATCAAGGTAGAACCACCCGCTTCGGTACCGTTCGAGTCAAAATACAACACCGTTTCGTTCGAGGCATTAGTAAATGCGAAGAAACCAGCAGTTGTAGAATTGCCCAGGGCTGTAGCTTGTGCAGCTTCCAAAGAGGCATAACTTCCGCCTGTGAAAATCACTAACTCTTTGCCAGTAATGTCAGGAGAAACCCCGCTAACACCGTCAAAGTTAGTCGTAGTCAAATTGCCGAAAGCGCTCGCGCTAAACTCGAATTTGTCTACCCCAACAGTAAAGTCGGTAATTTTATCGCCGCCTTCTTTAGTTGTCCTGTAAACAAACAGATCCGAACCAGTGCCGCCGCTTATGACATCCAAACCGAGGCCGCCGGTGATGGTATCGTTGCCGTCGCCGCCCTTGAGGCTATCGTTATAATTGCTGCCGACAATCTTGTCATCGCCTGCTAAACCATCGTAATTAACTCGGGCCGGAGAAGTGGTGAAATCCACATTGTCAGGGCCGGCAGTACCGACAGGAATATTTAGTGGCGGGCCCGTGAAGACAAAGTTCTTGACATCCAGGCGAACGCTCAGCGAGAAACTCGCCAGAATATCCAAGCGCCCCTGAACACCATATACCATCACGACACGGCCGGTCTCGGCATCTATAAACTGACAGAAAACAGGCACGTCTGGGTTGCCGCCCAACTGTGCAAACCGCAATACCAAAGTCGCGATGCTGCGAACAGTGATATCCGTGGTGAAGTCGAGGAAATTACCGAGGCCGATCGACCCAGGAGTAGAAGTAGCAGTAATCTCCACTTTGGTCAAGATAGAAGCGCCGATACTAAAAGCTGCGTTAGAAAGCTCTAAAACATCCTCATTGACATCAAAGTCAGCAATAAAGTCAGCTTCTGCAACTGTTTGAATGTCTTCCCGGGAAGTCAGGTAACGAACGACATCCCGTCCAGGACCCACAATTATAGTATTGGTTCCTAGGCCGCCTTCGATCGTGTCATTGCCCTCATTTCCTGTTAATACGTCATTCCCAGCACCGCCTATTACTGTGTCATCGCCGATGCCACCGTCGATCTCGTCATCCTCATCGTCGCCGTCGATCTCGTCAGCGCCATCGCCGCCTTTAACTGTGTCGTTGCCTTTGCCTGCTTTTAATGTGTCATTGCCGCCGCCAGCTTCGATATTGTCATCGTCATCGCCAGCTTCGATATTGTCACCATCATCGCCGCCGATGATTGTGTCCTTACCTTTGCCGCCGATGATTGTGTCCTTACCTTTGCCGCCTGTAATGTTATCGGCACCATCGCTGCCTACGATGTCGTTATCCAGGGTCGCAGAACCGACAATAACTTGAGGTTGTGTAGTGCCAGCAAAATTAAAGAAATTTGCCTCGACATTGAAGCTAAAACGCTGGTTGATGAGATCTCTTGTGCCGTTGCTAACTTTAAAACCAAAACCAGCCTCACCCTGATAACCTCGTGTCGCTTTGAACCTTACCAAGCCTGCGTTAATGTCTGCTTGAGTGAAGGTAAAACCGACTTGTGTTACGGCGACTCCGTTAAAGAATAGTTGGCCGGTTGTAGGATCGGACAGCTCGGTTACTGTGTAGACTGTGCCGCCAGGACCTTGCTCGTCTGCGACAACCTGCAACAAATCAGGAGTAATAATTTGCTCGTCGCCGCTGGAACCAACAGTCAAGGGCTTATTAGCTCCCACTTGCGGAGGGTTAGAAATCGGAGTGAGAGTTGGAGTTGGAGTTGGACTTGGACTTGGAGTGGGAGTTGGAGTTTGAGGATTAAGTCCCACAAAGTCGTTAGCATCGATAACCTTTGCGTCGACCTTCGCCAATCGCGCCAGCGTCTTGTCATTGAGCCGAATTTCGGTATCCTCACCGGCTTGTACAAACTTCAACTCGCTAAAGTTCAAGTCGCCAACCAGCACAAACTTGTCCTTGCCATCTTCGTAGTCAGTGATCACTGCTGAACCGCTGGCAGTAGTAGGTCTACCGATGACAAAAACGTCATCTCCAGCACCGCCGACACAGGTATGGTTGCCAGTACCGCCCATCAGCGTATCGTTGCCGTTGCCGCCCATCAGCGTATCGTCGCCGTTACCGCCGCCGCTAACGCTGTCGTCGCCGTCGCCGCCGTCTGCCGTGTCATTGCCGTCGCCAGTAACGAGGGTATCGTTGCCAGCACCGCCCATCACGCTGTCGTCGCCGGCACCGCCCATCACGCTGTCGTCGCCGTCGTCGCCTGCACAGTTGTCGCTGCCGTCGCCGCCCATCACGGTATCGTCGCCGATGCCACCGCTAACGCTGTCGTCGCCGTCGTCGCCTGCACAGTTGTCGCTGCCGGCACCGCCGAGCACGGTATCGTCGCCGGCACCGCCCATCACGCTGTCGTCGCCGTCGTCGCCTCCACAGTTGTCGCTGCCGGCACCGCCGCTAACGGTATCGTTGCCGTCGCCGCCGCTAACATTGTCGTCGCCGTCGTCGCCTCCACAGTTGTCGCTGCCTACACCGCCGCTAACAGTATCGTTATCTTTGCCGCCGTTAATGGTATCGTTGCCTGCGCCGCCCTCACAATCGTCGTTGCCCTGATCGCCCCTGACGACATCGTTGCCTTCGTCGCCCTCACAATCGTCGTTGCCTTTGCCGCCATAGACGGTATCGTTGCCGGCGCCGCCCTTAACGTCATCCTCTCCTTCGTTGCCGTGGGCCGAGTCATCGCCGTCATCACCTTCGCAGGTGTCATTGCCGGTACCGCCAAAAAGGCTGTCGTTATCTTTACCGCCATTAACCTTGTCGTTGCCTTGGCCGCCCTTAACGGTGTCGTTGCCACGATCGCCCCTTACTTCATCATCCTCATCGCCACCCTCGCAATCATCGTCATTTTTACCGCCGAAGATTTTATTTTTTTTGCGAGGGTTTCCTTTGATTTTGTCCTTGCCTTTTTTACCGTATACCTCCTCGTTATCGTCGGTGGCGACAATTACGTCATCATCATCGCTACCTTCGAGCGTCCGGCGGCGATTGATGCCGCTGCCATCGTCTAAGTCATCTATGTCGCCCACACCTTCTTCTAGTACGCCGGTAGATTCCGCCATTTGGCTGTCATCAGTAGTACCTTCTTCCTGTACGCCGTTAGACGGATCTGGAGATTGAGTGGTGTTAAAGCCGTCGGTCTTTTCGGCGAGCGCGTCGTTAATTAACTTGGCTAAATCATCATCGGAAATTGTAGAGCTGTCGTCGCCTAAATCCCCGACAGGATTTTGTGTTTCATTTTGAGCGGGAGAACGTTTTCCCGGTGTTTCTTCTAATTTCAAGTTTTCGTCTGCCATCGTTGATATTTCCCAAAAAATGGTAAGCTTCTTAGAATCAATTTATCAGCAAACAGGAGGCTGCAGAAGAAAAATTTTTAACTTCATGCTTTCGCCTGCTAGAGGAGCTGGTTTCCTCATCTTTACTATTATAGATGCCACTTAAACCGCAAGGTTTTTTTCGCTCTGTTGCGAGTTTTATATTCGGCAATTGCGTACCAAAATTAATTGAGCCGCAACCTACACTGTAATTACTGCGCCGAAGCGCCGAGCATTTGAGATGTTCTCGGTATTTTCTACAGTAAGCTGGGCTGAATGGCCCCTGATTGTAGATTTTCTACGTAATTTCTACAGTGAATTAGCTGAACTTAAACTCGCAACTGACAACTCCTAAATAACTACCCAAAACCTGTATCCCCCAAATTTTTCCCTTGCATTTTTTCCGAGCTTTGCTGGGTGTATTGAATTTTTGTAACACTCCCAGCTTTCACAAATCCTTCCCTGACTTAGGATTTGAATCTCTTGACTAAACGACAGCACCTTCTTAATTTTAGTTCCCGATGATTAATTAAAAATTTAGATAATTCGTCCGGGCAAATATTTGTTCTAATTTTCAGTTGCACAAATTTTTCTCGATTTGAGTAAACCTCACGAACTGAGAAAAATTTTTTTTCGGATCAATACTAAGAATTATGCCAAAATATATCTATCTCAAGAAGGATTGCAAAATTTGCCAAAAAGTAGTAAAGGAGCAGAATTCGTTTTTGGTGACAGTTGCAAGCTCGATCGGCATTTTGAGCGGGCACGACCCACGGCGAGGCTGCCCAACCCTGTTGTTTTGTAAAGGCTTCGCTACCAAATCCAATAATTCTCCGAGAAACCGGCCTGATGAGGCATAATCCTCTAGATGCCAAAAATCATGGTTGCTGGAGAGTACCGGAATAATTTGATTGCCGTTGTATTGTTGAGAGTTCTTGGCTGCTGACGTTTATTTTTGCTGCTTAACTTTAACTAGATTAAGAGAGTTAAATTAAAAGTTTTCTATATCATAAAAGCGGGAAATTAGCAATAAGTTATTAGCAATTATCGATGATCAACTATCGATTACCGATCGCCACTGAGGTCTTAAGGATGAGGGCGGAGGGCTTACGGATGAGAGGCTAGGGCTGACCAATTAATTAATTGACACAAAATCAAGATTACACATGGGGGGTTGGTGGTAGAGGATAAGCGGTAAAGACCGATCGACCGATCGCCAAAAAAAATAAAATACTCAACTTTCCCTGCGATATTACCCTGAAACCGGTTGGCGAGAGCCGAAGTAATTTTAATAAGAACTAGAGATCCGCCTGGTAAAGTGCCTCCAATTTAACTTTACTCAGCAATGAGAAACTCAAGTTCACGACGAATCTAAAGGGGTCTGCGGTAGAGGTGCAAAATGTTAAAGATACAAAGATTGCAGAAAATTCGGCTTTCACCGAGCCACAGGGCAATCAAAACTAATAAACTGTTATTAAAGTACAACTTTTATATCCTCAAAGTGTTTGAACAAATATATATGACCCTAGCGATCGCCCGATCGGGGGAAGCGCATTCAGAAACTTTGATTGAAAAAGTAAAAATTATTTTGCCGATCGCTATTGCTAGCCGCAAAAACGCAGGCAAATTCAGAATTAAGGCGGGAGGGCGCTAAATCCGTGAGCCAGGAATTTCAACTCTCAGTCACTCCAGTTGGAGACGACGAATATCTAGTGCGGACTGAAAGGGTTGCACCCGGTGTACCCTTAGCCGAACAACAAGTCCGCTGGCCCATCAATGAATGGCTTGCACTCTCTGCTCAACTGATGAACGACCCGCTGGTGGGCTTGCTCCAAGGAAAAGCAGTACAGGGAAGCAGTTTTGCTGGTCGCGGGATCTCCCGTTCGGGACACAACTCAGGGCCGAATTTAGTAGCCCTCGGGCAACAATTATACAGCGGGCTGTTTCAAGGAAACTTGCGCGATAGCTGGACTTGCGCTCAAGGCATCGCCCAGCACCGTCGAGAAGTCCTGCAACTGCGACTCGGACTCAAAGGCCGGCGCTTGCCGCGGCTGCCGTGGGAAGTTCTGCACGCCGGCGATCGCCCTTTGGCAACCGGCACCGATGTCGTGTTTTCTCGCTACCAACCAGGTACAAGTTTGTTCAAACAAACCCGGATACTGCCTAGTAGCGGGCCGCTAAAAATTTTAATGGCGATCGCCTCTCCGAGCGATCGAGACAGCTTGCAGCTCAAGCGAGAAGTGCTTCACCTGCAACAAGAACTCCAAAACCGCAGCGCTAATCCTCTCAAAAACAGCCCGCATTCTCCGGAAATTCAACTGACTATTCTCGAACAGCCCGATCGAGAACAACTTACCCAAGCCCTAGAACAAGGACACTACCAAGTCCTGCACTACGCAGGCCACAGCAACTTAGGTTCCAGAGGTGGCGAACTCTACCTAGTCAGCAGCCGCACCGGCTTAACCGAAACCTTGAGTGGCGACGACTTAGCTGGATTGCTTGTTAACAACGGTATTCAGATGGCCGTGTTCAACTCCTGCCGCGGCGCCTACGGCGACCCCTCAGATCTCGCGGACGACAGCCCGGAACGGAACTTAACCGAAGCTCTAGTGAAGCGGGGCATTCCGGCAGTGCTAGCAATGGCCGAAAGCATCCCCGACGATGTCGCCCTAACTCTGACGCGGTTGTTTTACCGCAACCTCAATCAAGGCTATCCAGTTGATCTCAGCCTGAGCCGGGCCAGAGCTGGGCTAATTTCTGCCTACGGTTCTCACCAGCTATACTGGGCTTTGCCCATTCTCTACCAGCACCCGGACTTTGACGGCTATTTGATCGGCGCCCCAGCCCACAGCGGGACATCCGGTTCTATGGTGCACATAATCGCGTCGGGAACGCAACCGGCGCTCGCGGGTACAGAATGGAAGGCTCCGTCTTCGGTTTCGGCGATCGCCCAATACCCCCCAATCCCAGCCAATCGATCGCATGAGTCAGACAATTCTGACGGCGAAGTCTGGGAATACTTTCCCGACCAATTAAAAGATCGCAGGGATTGGGTTCACCAGAACGAGCGACCCGATGCTACTAATTCACCAAACTCACCGACGGCTTCGCCGTCCTCTATTCCTAATTCTGAGTGTTCGGCGATCCAAGCAACTCGCGCCGCTGCAGCGACTCAGAAACCGTTAAAAAAACCGGGGTTGAAAAAATCTGTCGCCCTGATGCTTTGCTTGTTCCCCGTTGCTTTGAGTGCTGGCTTTTTTGGGTGGCGGTACTCGAACCAGCGAAGCACGAAACCAGAAGAGTTACTGCCGGCGGTACGGACTCCCCTGTCGCAAAATTACCTGCAACAACGTCACTAAAAGCGATCGCCCACTGCAATGCGGAATTTAGACCCTCTTGGCATAGCTCCAAAGTGGGTGGGGTTTTTGCTGGCCGTTCGTTATAGGCTCCCGCTGGAAAAGTGATCAAAAGTATGCTGCTCGATCGAATCTCGGACTTACCTTCATCAAGCCGGTTTTTACCGAAAATAAGCAGCAGCGCAACCAAGCATCTAGGAAGAAACCGGGTTCTCGTCGAGAGAGTAAGCCCGGGACTGCTTGATATGAAATTAGTCAGTAGATTGTAGATTTTAGACTTCGGCTTGAAGCCTGAGTCGAAGGATTGGAGATTTTAAATTTACTCGACAGACAAATATGGGAACTGGAACAAGACTCTAAAATTTTGATCTCTCCACGACAGGAGTCGGTGGCTTGTATGTGTTTTTGGGCGGGCTGATTCGGCACCAGGAGCATTCGTCATTCGGCACAAGACAATAAAAGCCATAGTTGCAACCATTAAGAACGTCCTCACCGTCACCGCGCTTGCTATATTTCACAATAATTAATTATGGAAGTGGCTGTAAGTTTGACGCGCCCCTCAAGTTGGTACATAAATTTTGAGAGTATGGCAGTTTACAGGCCACGAGTCGAAACCAATACATTTCCATCGAAACTCCATGCCGGGAACCGCCGCTAATTTGTAGTGCATCAAACATTTAAGCAGTTGTGCATTTAACTCGGTCTTTTTCAATTCCCCTGTGGAAATAACCTCAAATTCTCTGGATTGGGGCCGGAGGAGGAGGATTTTCCCGAGTTCCCCCTAGAGATCTACAGATTCCTGGCGAAGTGTTAAGAGTCGCCAAGCAATCTCACCCGATCAAAATTATTCCCCTCTTAGTGGCTGCCCGATGTTTCTGCCGCGCCCATTGAGTCGGGTTTTAGCTTCAACCCGTTCAAAGAAGAGGTGAAATTTCCTTCAATTTTTACCTAATTGCCTTCCCCACACTGCGTTCTGTAGAAGTTATATGCTCAACACCTTAATAGAAGATTGCTCGTTGGTATTTGGGGTTTTGAGGGGATTTCCAGCCCGAAAAATAGAATTTACAAGTAGCTGGCAGTGACATTGAGAACAAGTGCTGCCTCGTCTTGTTGAGGTAAAAGTTAACCCCGCGCCGGTAAATGCTTTCGGCAGATTTGCAATGGCCGCGTTCTAGGTATTTCCATTCAGGGCTGTCTTATTTTGACCTTGACCGCAGACACAATCGGGGATTGGTGAATGCAGGGAACAGACTTTAGTGTAAAAAAGTAAAGCATTTAATTTGCGACAATAATTCCCCGCGCGATCTGTCCGAGGCTTAGACAAGCATTTGGGCCGCGAGGTGCAAATTGATCGCCCTTCGAGCATCCTTACTTGCACCCCCGGTCTTGAGGCCACAGAAATTTATCCAGAATCTTAATATTCAGAATTCTTAGTATTGACAGTGAAACAAAGTTAATCTAATGTGTTGTAATTGATATAAGTAAAGTCCAATAAGCGAGGTACGGTCAATGGCAGAAACAGCTACAGCACCCTTAACAGGAAAAGGTCTGCTTCAAAAAATCAAAGGCAGTGATTTGCCACGCAGAGAACTTGCAAAGCTTTGCGGCTACTTCACGGTCAGCAAAAGTGGAGAAACCCGGATTAATCTGGCTGAGTTTTACGATGCAGTGTTAGCTGCTAAGGGCATTGAGCTAGAGAAGTCTAAAGCAGACGGACGCGGGCGAGAAGCAAGTTATCGAGCTAGCGTTCACAAGAATGGTTCGATCGTGATCGGGGCAAATTATACCCAAGAAATGGGATTAAAGCCGGGAGACGAGTTTGAAATTAAGCTCGGATACAAGCACATTCGCTTGATTCAGATCGATGTGGACAGACCGGATGTGGATGTGGATGATGAAGAGGAGGATACAGAAGAATAGAGGCGATCGCGATGCAGTCAGCCGATAGCAAGGCGACTGGATTTGGCTTCGCTACATGAGTATTTGCGCGCCACCCTTCGATTTAACTGATGAGCTGTCTTGACTATTTCTATTTTCTCTTGTCCCGCAAAGACTACAGTGCCTCTGAACTTCGCAAAAAGGGGCAAGAGAAAGGTTTTGGCAATGAGGAAATATTGGAGGCGATCGCGCAAATTCAAGACCGCGGCTATCAGTCCGACACTCGCTTGGTGGCAAACTCGATCGCCTCTGCAGCAGGCAAATACGGGAAGTCAGCCATCAAGCGCAAGTGCCTGCAAAAAGGAATTACCAACGATTTGTTCGAGCAAGTCTGGGAAGAAGAACTTGCCGAAAATCAGGACTCCGAAGCAGAAAAACTGGCCGAATTAAAAGCCAAAGTCATGCGGAAATACAAGATCGATACTTGGGGTAAAGCAGATCCGAAAACCAAGGGCAAAGTCTTGAATTACCTGCAATACAGGGGCTTTAATGCCTTTGAAATTTGGCGACAGTGGCAAACAGAAGAAGATGACGAGTAAATAGTAGGGCCACGCAAATAGGTGTGGCTCAGATAGGCAAGCACAACTACACTGCTGCCGACGGGGCTAAAGTGTAAGTTCTGAGTTTTTGTAAATGTATGTCAATCCTCAGCGTTGACTAAATAAGATTCGTACATCTGTCGGTGTCTGGCTAAAAGCTCGAGATATTTCTCGTTGATTTTGGCAAGCATCCATTTCTCTTGAAAAATGGCGGCCGATTCTGCTTTCACCGGATCTGCTTGTAGCGGCAAAATATCTTTTCGAGCTGCGGTTTGCTCTGCAACAGACTTCAGCTTCTGAGGGTTTTGCTGGTATTTTCGACCGCTTTTGTGGTTGGCGTAGCGACGCGATCGAGTATACCCCATCTGCAAGAACTTGCGGGCCATATCGGCTCCCACAAAATCTTCGCGATCGAGATACTCTAAAAACAAGGAGTAAATTTTGCTGCTGGACTCTCTGGCAATTTCAGGAGTCTTAAATCTCCAGAAAGGCAGAATTTCTCCTTTGTAGGGTTCCACCAACAGCACTCCCTGTTCTCCTTTCCCTACCCGATAAAGTTCCGGGTGCTGTCGAAAGTCGATGTTCTTAAAATCCAAAGAGTAGTCGAACTGCTTCATCGGGCATTTTCTGTTCTATCGGGAACTATAGAAGCCCGGGGTTTCCCTTCGTCTGGTTGGGTATAAACCCAGGCCCAAGCAATCAAGACAGCTTGAAAAGGCAGCCTGAACCAATACAGTAATTGGTTGTGGGGAATCCCTTCTATCGGAATGTTGTTGACGGCTTGATTGATATTAGCTGGAAACACGGCAATAAACAAGGCAATTAATCCCCACGCCGCCGCCCTGCTCACAGGAGGAACTAACAGCCCAATTCCGCCCAAAATCTCGAAAAAACCGCTGATATAAACCAAGGCTTCCGGGTAAGGAAGCTGGGGTGGCACAATTCTGATAAAAGGTGCGGGTACTGCAAAGTGCAGCACGCCTACAATACTGATAGCTACTGCGAGAATAACTCGCCAAATTTCTTTTTGACTTTTCATGGGCAAGGGGTAATTAATAACTGTTAAAGTTCTGCGATAATGCTTGCCAAAATTCGCTATCTGCGAGCGATATGACAATAAAACTGAGGCACAAAAATTCCAGCTTTCCGGGTTTGTCTGCTCTTGCTGATGGCTGTAACGATTTTATTTCGTATAAACACCAGGTTTCTGGGTAACTCCCAGACAATTTTTCACCCCCCCAAACTGGAGGACGTGAGAAATGGAATCGAAGGCCTAGGCGTTGACTGCCAAAAACAGATAGCGCACATTTTGATAACAAGATTTTAATCTCTAGTACCCTGTTGCTGTCTCTATCTTCGGGTAGTGAAACATGATTTTTGTTCTGGCTTTGGCTTCGTCACCAGCCAAACCAGTGGGGGATTTTCTTGATCGACAAATGCACCATCGCTTAACATTAAATAAATCATCGCCGCAATTGATGAGTGCGATTGCTGCTAAATTTGACCTAGCCTTCCAGGCGCTTCCCTAACCTTGGGGAACCCTAGCGGGAAGATAGCTTTGCTAGCCCGTACCTTGAGTAGCTTAATTAAGGCGAGTAATTTGTCAATAACTTTTAGAATTATTTAATATTTGCGCTTTTAGAATTATTGGGAGAGGCAATTCGGGAACGCTCTGTAATTAAAATGACTATCTAAAGTTTGAATTTTGTCAACTTCCGACAGATGTTATAATGAATGAAATTATTGAATTTGCTAAAAAGTCGATCGTCGTAGCAACTCCCCAACCATCCTGCTGGAATTCAAAATAGTCACCCACGGCAGGAACTTTTTACCCAACACATTATTCAAAAAGATTGAGCCTCCAAGCGCTGTGTCATTTTTATCTACACGAAATCAATCACCGACGACCATGAACACCTCACTAAACACCTCTAAATTTGGCATAAACCGGATGCTGCGACAATCGCTGTTGCTTGGCATCTTTTCAGCAGCAGCTTTAGCTAGCGGATGGGCGCCCGGTTTGTATGGACAATCCCCAAACCTCGTTTTCGGATCTGCTGCCCAAGCTCAAGAAATTAGCAGCGAAGAAATTACTAGCTACGCTCGCGCTGTGTTGGCAATAGAACCCAGACGGGTGGAAGCTTATAACGAAATTAAAGGAATCGCTGGGGGCTCGGTTCCCAGAGTAGTGTGCAACGAAACTCAGGAAATTAATAGGTTGTCTGGAGGTGTTCGCGGCATCGCGGTGAATTACTGCCAACAAGCTAAAAAAGTTATCGAAACCAATGGTTTGACAGTTAGTCGCTTCAACCAGCTTACTTTGCTCCAGCAAGCGGATCCGGCAGTCAAACAGCGAATTCAAGCCGAGCTCCTGCGACTGCAACAAGCGGGCAATCAATAAACTTGATGGTTTGAGTCTTTCTTCCTCTCCCGTTCTATTAGACTTCTCCATAAAAGCTTGTTCAGGGCAAGCAGGATGCCTAACCGCTACCTCCCCCCAACAATATATTGGAGATTTAAATTGTTCGAGTTCCTAGACGGTAGGCAAAATTTTTTGAAAAAAAAGCGATCGTCTGTGTTCAAGTGCTTGACAAAATAACATAAATTTGGTAATTAGACCAGAACGGGAGCGGTCAGAGAGATGAATATTTTTCAACTGGCTGTAAATCGCAATGAGATATAGCGATCGCCAACACGATTAAGACATTTTTAATTTCTGAAACATGAGCTGAAGATGGGAACTTCTGTCTTCCTTATTCCTTCGGCTATAAAAAAGATATTCCTCAAAAACTCAATGTCAAGTGAATTGCTCTGAGGAATAGAATATAAAAATGCTAACTTTCACCAAACATTTACCTGCCAATCCCGATGCTGTTGTCAGCTTTACTGTACCAATGACAGCGGACGATCGCACTCGCAGTCGCCACCGATTCGAGACAGAAACGGGGGAAAGACTGCACCTGAGTTTGCCCAGAGGTACGGTACTGCGCGATCGAGATTTATTGCAGTCGGAAGACGGTAGCTGTTTGGTACTGGTAAGTGCAAAACCAGAACTGGTGCTGACAGCCCGGGCATCAAGTCCGCTGCTACTGATGCGGGCGGCTTATCATTTAGGAAACCGCCACGTAGCTTTAGAAATTGCCGATAATTATTTAAGACTTTCTCCCGACTCTGTGTTGCAGGGAATGCTCGAAAAAATGGGTTTGGAAGTAACAGAGGAAATTGTGCCGTTTCAGCCGGAAATGGGCGCTTACGGGCACAGCCATTAGATTTTAGATTTTAGATTTTAGATTTACTCCCACCGATGAGTCCGAGGGCTTATGAATAAATTGCTTTCGGCCATTCAAGAAGCAAGAAGTAAACAGTCAACAGTCAACAGTGAACAATCAACTTTTATCTTTGTTGCAGCTAGCTTTTGCACCTGTGGGAGCTTATAGTTATTCTGAGGGAATCGAAAGTCTGGTAGAAACCGGTGCGATCGACAGCGAGATTACTTTGAGAAATTGGTTAGAAAATTCGCTGCAATTCGGGGCTGTTCGAGTAGAAGCCGCTGTGGTGGTACGGGCTTTGAGGGCGGCAAAGATAGGGGATTTGACTGCTTTGAATTACTGGAATGCTTGGGCGACTGCTACTAAGGAAACAGAAGAGTTGCGCTTGCAAAGTTGGCAAATGGGGCGGACTTTGGTCAGGTTGCTGCTAGATTTGCGTGAAGCGAAGCTATCCCGCAGGGAATCGCCCGTTTCTTCTGGGTTAACAACAAGTGTAAAAGATTTGGTGGAATTTGGTGGCAATCCGTGCAATTTTGCGATCGGCTTTGGCATTGCCGCCGCCAACTGGCAGATAGAAGAGGAAGCGGCCGTGTTAGGATATTTATACAGTTGGGCTGCAAATTTGGCGAGTGCAGGTGTTAAACTGATTCCCCTAGGTCAAACAGCGGGTCAACAGTTACTGTTAGATTTGCAGTATCAAATTAGCTGTACGGCGCAAGAAGTTTTAAAATTAGAAGATGATGACCTTGGCAGTTGCAGTTGGGGATTAGGACTGGCTAGCATGGCGCACGAAACTCAGTACACTCGGTTGTTTCGCAGTTGAAAATCAGAAAATATAAAATCTGAAATCTGAAATATAAAATATAAAATCGCTATGGGTGCTTTTCGTGTAGGAATTGCTGGGCCAGTTGGTTCCGGGAAAACAGCTTTACTGGATGCTTTGTGCAAAGCGCTGCGACAGCAATACCAGATTGCGGTTGTTACTAATGATATCTATACTCAGGAAGATGCCCAGTTTTTGGTTCGGAGTCAAGCTTTGGAGAGCGATCGAATTTTGGGCGTAGAAACGGGAGGCTGTCCCCACACAGCCATCCGTGAAGATGCTTCCATTAACTTAGTAGCTATAGAAGAGTTAGAACACAAATTCACTGATTTAGATTTAGTGTTTGTAGAAAGTGGCGGCGACAATTTGGCTGCAACGTTTAGCCCGGAGTTAGTAGATTTAACAATTTACGTGATCGATGTCGCTGCAGGCGATAAAATTCCACGCAAAGGCGGGCCAGGAATTACTAAATCTGATATGTTGGTAATTAATAAAATAGACCTCGCCCCTTATGTAGGAGCAGATTTGAGCGTGATGGAACGGGACGCTAAAAAAATGCGCGGCGACAAACCTTTTGTTTTTACTAATCTGAAGACCAAAGAAGGATTAGAATCAGTAGTTAAATTCATCCACTCCCATATCGTCGTGTAAAACATCAGCCTTCATCTGCGTTAATCTGCCTTCATCTGCCTTCATCTGCGGTTAAAAATCCTAAAAAATATCACCTCACCACCAATTCTTTGACCAAATTAGCCAAACGTTCTGTACTGTCTCTCACTGCTAATTCAGAAGCTGCTTGAGACATTTTTGCCAAATATTCGGAATCTCTTAACAAATACAACACTTTGCTTTGCAACACATCTGCTGTCAGTTCGCTTTGACGGAATACCACGGCGGCACCGGCTTTAGCAAATACTTCCGCATTAAATCTTTGGTGGTCGTCAGCGGCGTGAGGAAAAGGAATTAAAATAGAAGGTACTCCCGTCACTGCTAATTCTGTCAGAGCACTCGCGCCCGATCGACTAATTGCTAAATTTGCTCGCTGCAACAAACTCGCTACATTGTCGTAAAATGGCATTGACAAATATTGCTCGTGTTTCAAACTCTCAGCATCCGGGTCATTATTTCCGGTGAGGTGAACCACCCAAGCACCCGCCTCAAACCAAGCCGGAGCGCACTCGCGCACTAACTTATTGACTGCGACCGCACCTTGAGAGCCGCCCATGACTAAAATAACAGGTACGCTGTCAGGAATTGACAAATTTAGAGGTTGGCGAGTCAGGAATTGCGATCGCACGGGTGTACCAGCAACCACGGTTTTTGCGCGGGGTAAATGCTGGGCTGCTGCTTCAAATCCGATCGCCACAGCAGTGCACAAAGGACTAAACCAGCGCGTCACCTTCCCGGGAATTGCATTAGATTCGTGGAGGATTACCGGCAAACCCAAAGAACGGGCCGCTAGAATTGCCGGTGCTGCGATGTAACCGCCAGTAGTAAACACTCCCTGAAAATTTCCCGCTTTGAGCAACTTCCGCACCTGAAGGACCGAGCCGGCGAGTCCGCCCAAAATTCGCAGTGTACCGAGTCCAAATCGCTGCTGAAAGCCTTCCACGGCAATCGTGTGGAGGGGGTAAAGGGATGAAACTAACTCGGTTTCCATGCGGTCTGGGACTCCTAGCCATTCGATCTGACAGTCGTTCAACTGACTAGCGGTGGCGATCGCAGGAAATAAATGTCCACCAGTGCCGCTAGCTGCAACCAACAACCGGAGGGGGGCTTTTGTCAAGGTTTTTGTTTCTTTTTTTACAAGTACAAGTTCCACAGGTCGATCAATTTTATATTTGAGGTTTTAGATTATTATGCTTATTATTCCGGCAGTTTCAGCCAATTTTCAATCAGCAATCTAAAATTAGATTGTGCCGTGTCCCTCCTTCCGTTGTCAGTTTTCGTTGCAGGCGAACAGTTGCCCGCGCCACGACTCCTGACAAATAACCAAATTATCATCTAATGCGTAATTTTTTGAATTTAGTGCCGAGTGTATCTCAGTATTTTTCCAGCCGTCGGGGCGAAAAAGCCGATCGGGCGAGCGTTTTTGGCTTTAACGGCGGGCAGTCGATCGCTCAAATGTTGTTATGTTTAACAGTGGTAAGTGCTGGCGTGCTGCATCCGAGTGCGGCAAGAGCGATCGGTGCGATCGCGGCGACTCCCCAAACGATCGCCCAAACCCCTGCAAATGCGCCTGCCCCACTCACAAAAGTGCTAACAGAAATAGACGCAGCGGCCAACCGGCGTGATGTCAAAGCAGTTATGGCATTTTACAGCCCGAATTTCACTCATTCTGACGGCTTAAACAGCCAAAGCATGGAAAAAGCCCTCACCCAACTCTGGGATCGATATCCGAGTTTAAATTACCGCACCGAGATCAAATCTTGGAAAACCGAAGGTAGCGCGATTCTCGCAGAAACCATAACTACAATAGCCGGCACTCAAAAAAAGGATGGCAGAGAATTAACTCTCAAAGCTACCATCCGTTCCCAGCAGCGCTTTGAAGGTGAAAAAATAGTTAGTCAAGAGATTTTAGCAGAACAAACTCAGCTTAGTTCGGGGCAAAATCCTCCCACAATTCAAGTGAATTTTCCGGATCAAGTTAAGGTGGGCGAAGAGTATCATTTTGATGCCATTGTTAGAGAACCCATCGGCGATGATATTTTAATAGGGACTGTTTTGGAGGAACCCATTAGCGAAAAAACCTTTTTTAATCCCTCAGAAGTCGAGCTGGAGTTGCTAAATTCCGGGGGAATTTTTAAAGTAGGTAAAGCTCCGGCTACGCCCGAAAATCGGTGGGTTTCAGCAGTTTTGATGCGACAAGGTGGAATTGCAACAGTTAGTGTGCGATTGCGGGTTGTCAAGTAATAACATACGTGTTATGGGTTATTTGGGTAATTTCTGTAGTGGCGGTTTAAGTAAAATCTCTAATACCAATGAGAGAACTAGCTAAACCTGCCTCTACAATAATTATGGTTAATTGACCAGACTTAATCTTATACCAACTCAAAATTTTTTCTCTTTTCCCTCTTCCTTATTATTAAAAATGATTTCTATCCAAAACCAAATTGTTTTCATTACAGGTGCGAGTAGCGGTATCGGAGCAGCCTGTGCCAAGATATTCGCCAAAGGTGGAGCCAAACTAATTTTAGCAGCCCGCCGCCTTGAAAAACTCGATCGATTGGCAAACGAACTTGTAGAAACAAAATTGATTGCGTCGGCGAAGGAGATTTATTTGCTAGAATTGGACGTGCGCGATCGCCCGCAAGTCGAATCGGCGATAGCTGCGCTTCCCGATGCGTGGAAAAGCATTGATATTCTAATTAACAATGCTGGATTGAGCCGCGGTTTAGACAAACTCCACGAAGGCAACTTTCAAGATTGGGAAGAAATGATTGATACCAATGTTAAAGGCTTGCTTTACATGACTCGCGCGATAGTGCCGGGAATGGTAAGCCGAGGCCAGGGCCACGTAGTGAATATCGGCTCCATAGCAGGCCGCCAAGCTTATCCGAAAGGTAATGTTTATTGCGCTTCCAAAGCAGCAGTGAGAGCTATTTCTGAAGGGTTGAAACAAGACCTTTTGGGAACACCAGTACGCGTGACGGAAATAGAGCCGGGTTTGGTGGAAACAGAATTTAGCAATGTCCGGTTTCACGGCGATGCAGAAAAAGCCAAAAATGTCTATCAAGGATTGACACCGCTGACTGCTGACGATGTAGCAGATGTCGTGTATTTTTGCGCGACGCGATCGCCCCACGTCAATATTAGCGAAGTCTTGCTAGTTCCGACAGACCAAGCTAGTGCAACTCTGGTTCACCGAAAAGAGTTGTGAGTTTTTAGTGGTAAGTGTCCGGATGGCGCTGGAATTCTCAGGAAGCTTAATTGGTAGATGCACCCTGATTAATTAACTCCCGACCAATTTTGGCCGGGTTTTTTTTGGCGATCGCACGCTGAGCAAAAAATTCTCCCAAATTCTGCCAAAGTCTCCTGAAAGAGGTTCTGTGATTCGGGAGACTAAATTAGTAGATGCACCCTGATTAATTAACTCCCGACCAATTTTGGCCGGTTTTTTTTTTGCGATCGCACGCTGAGCAAAAAATTCTCCCAAATTCTCTCAAAGTGTCCTGAAAGAGGTGTTTTGAGGCGGGAGATTAAATTAGTAGATGCACCCTGATTAATTAACTCCCAACCAATTTTGGTTTGGGTTTTTTTTTTGAGCGATCGCACGCCCTCGCCACACATTATCCTAAATTCTGCCAAAGTGTCCTGAAAGAGGTGCTGTGAGACGGGAGACTAAATTAGTAGATGCACCCTGATTAATTAACTCCCGACCAATTTTGGTTTGGGGTTTTTTTTTGCGGTATCGACGGTGATGCTGAATAAAGTTTGAGGTTGTCCGGATTGCGCTGGAATTCTCAGGAAGCTTAATTGGTAGATGCACCCTGATTAATTAACTCCCCGCCAATTTTGGTTTGGGGTTTTTTTTTGCGGTATCGACGCTAATGCTGAATAAAGTTTGAGGTTGTCCGGATGGCGCTGGAATTCTCAGGAAGCTTAATTGGTAGATGCACCCTGATTAATTAACTCCCGACCAATTTTGGCCGGGTTTTTTTTGCCTATCGCACCCTAAACCACGAATTTTCGTAAATTTTCGCAAACTGTCCGGAACAGGTATACCTTGAACCGGAGACTAAATTAGTAGATGCACCCTGATTAATTAACTCCCGACCAATTTTGGCCGGGTTTTTTTTTGCCGATCGCAAGCTGAGCCACAAATTTCCGCAAAGTCTACCAAAGTGTCCTGAAAGAGGTGCTGTGATACGGGAGACTAAATTAGTAGATGCACCCTGATTAATTAACTCCCGACCAATTGTGGCCGGTTTTTTTTTTTGCCGATCGCAAGCTGAGCCACAAATTTCCGCAAAGTCTACCAATGTGTCCTGAAAGAGGTGGTGTAAAGCCGGAGACTAAATTAGTAGATGCACCCTGATTAATTAACTCCCGACCAATTTTGGTTTGGGGTTTTTTTTTGCCGATCGCACGCCCTCGCCGCCAATGTTCGCAAATTCTGCCAAAGTGTCCTGAAAGAGGTGTTTTGAGGCGGGAGATTAAATTAGTAGATGCACCCTGATTAATAAACCCCAGCCAATTTTGGCCGGGGTTTTTTTTAGCTCAAAAGCTGCATTAACCAATTAGGCTAATTCGCCTCAAAAGACTGCACCTCAAGAACCGGGCCGATCATAGCAAAAGTCATCACATCCTTACGCACTTCACCTTTAACACTGACTTTCAAACCAGCTTTTTTCAAATCAGAAGGAGCATCCTTAAGTTCGTAAGTTTCCCCATCTTCGCCGACCAAAGCCCAAGTACCGGGACCCAATCCTTTGCGTTCAATTACACCTTTGACAGTAATACTCATGCCGATCGCACCTCTGTTTTAATTGCTAAACGCGCCAGTCCCAAACACAGTAAAGCATTGACAATCAAGAATGTTTGTGATACCAAACCTGTACCCAATCCCCAGACTGCGGGCGATAGGAAAGCATTCACCGCTAAACTGCTGGCAAAACCGATCGAAATTGCGATCGCGATCCACTTCCACTGTTGATGTCCCAACAGCAAAGCAATCAAAATCCCAGGAATCAAAACGCTAGCAAAAAAGGGATTCAGCATACTGCTGCCATTAATTGCACCGCCGAGTTCGGGAATAGAACTGCCCATCACCCGCAGCGGCCACTGCGGCAAGTCAAATACAAACAAGTTCCGCAGGAAAAAGAACCCAGAACTACCAGCAATCAAACCGCCGGAAAAGCCCCAACTCCAGGCGAAGGGGAAATAATTCCGCATCAAGAAAGCCAGCAGGTAAGAACCGAGCACCATTGCAATTTTAGGCAACAGGGCGACTGCACCGCCGTCAATCCAAAAGCGGGGGTTGAGATAGCCGTTATCGCGCAGCCAGCGGAAGAAATCGCGGAAGTTGATTTGTCCGCGCTGGGCTAGCTGAACTGCTGCGGCTGCGTCTAGGTGTCCCGAACCAAAATGGTTTAACGGATCTTCAGTGACAGTTCGCGAGGACTGCAAGAGTACGCTGCGAATTTCGTTTGGTTCTGTGATACCGGAGGCCTTGACAAGGGCTGCAACGGCTGCAACGTGGGGAGAAGCCATGCTAGTGCCTTGGTAGCCTTCAAAGACTTCGGCGCCGGTTTCCGGGTCGATCGTACTTTGCAGGATCTTGCCCATTTCTGAACCGCCGGGGGCTGCAATATCAACCCCTGCGCCGAAATTGGAATAAGTGGCTTTTTCGTCGTCGGGGCCGAGGGCGGAAACGCCGATGACATGGGGATAGCGGGCGGGATAGGAAGCGGAACTGTCGCCGGAGTTGCCGGCGGCTGCGATGATGACAACGCCTTTAGAGTGGGCGTAGTCGATCGCCTCTTCCATTAACTGACTTTCGCCACCGCCACCTAAACTCATGTTGATGACATCTGCGCCGTTGTCAGCAGCAAATTTGATCGCTTCGGCAATGTCGGAAACCGTGCCGCCACCGCTGCCGCTTAACACTTTTAGTGGCATTAAAGCTGCTTCGTAGGCAATGCCCGCAACGCCGTAATTGTTGTTAGTTGATTGGGCGACTGTACCTGCGACGTGAGTACCGTGGCCGTTGTCATCGTAGGCTTCGGCGCGATCGTTTACAAAGTCGTAGCCCGGTACAAATTTGGTTTCTTTTAAGTCAGCGACTGGAGTAATACCCGTGTCAATTATCGCTACTGTTGTGCCGCTGCCTTTGGTTTCGTTCCAGGCAGATTCTACGTTGATACTGCGGAGATTCCACTGCTTGGTATACATGGGGTCGTTGGGAATCTCGAAAGCGCTGTAGACGTAGTTCGGTTCAATGTATTCGGTATCTTTAGCCAAATTTGATTTTCTCAGGGCGTTTAGCAAAGTGCGATCGCCCTTAACTACATATACATTGTCGCCCGCTGAGAATTCGCTGTTGAGTTGGGGTGCGACTTGGTACTGTTGGGCGATCGCATTTACTTCTTTCGCAATCTCAGCAGCACCCAAATCTTCGCGGAAATCCAGCACAATCGAGTCGTAAGTGCCTTGAGTAGCAAGTCCTGGGAAATTAGAAATCGCCCAGCCGAGCCCGATTAAAAATAAGCACAGAAGGAAAAACTTTTTCATAGCCGATCGTCCGTTTAGGGAAGGCGTGTTCACCACAATAACCCAATTTTCACCACCAGCGCCAGTTTTCCTTGCTGCGACTTGTGGATATCTCGCACGCGGGCGTTTGGTATTTTTCGGCTGTGGCTGTTGCTAGAAGCAAAATTGCTCTAATTTCTAGTTGAAATTGCAGAGCAAGTTTTAGGAGTTCAATTAATTGTATCATTAGAGAAGATGAGAAACAGAACAAGCGAGTATTTTTAACAAGGGTATTGCATGGAAAGAGGTTTAATGTGGCTGCCACTGCTGGCAATTTTTATTGGGCTGGCTTGGGCTGGATGGAACGAGTATCAAAAGCTGGAAGCGTATCGCGTCTGGGCAGAACAATTCGCTAAAGCCAAGTACGATATTTATGCTGTACTCGGTCAGCAAGAAGACAGTTTAACTTGGGGAAAACCTACTCGCAGCGGGCCAGTGAATTTGCAAACTTTTTCTTTAAAAGACGTGGAGTCGCTGCGGTTGTTAGTCAACTCTCAGGCAGTGGATTTAGAGTCGCCCCCGAGTTCTGGAAGTCCAATCGCCCTCGAATTTTTGTTGAAAGATGCTGCTGCGGTGCAGGTTCCTTTTACAGAAATTCCTCTAGCGACTAAATGGGGAAAACACTTGCAGCAAGAATTGCAGCGCTTTAGGTAAAAACAGTCTCCGGCGGGGGAGCGTATCACATATAAAATCGGCTACTTGAAGTTACAAAAGTCTGTAAAACTGGTAGTAGAAATAGAACTTACGCAACAAATCCTTTGAACTGCCATCTATAGGGGTAAAGTACCCACGGATCACCCGGAGAACATGAGTTATTGCAGTAAGTAGTAGGAGTAGTGTCCCCGTGCCTAGCCCGCTCGTGTTCCGTGCGTACCTTACAGTTAAAGTTATTGACCAGCGTGTCCTAAAACAGCTAAATTGCCAGCCCCCCAATCAGCGGAATGCAAACACAAGAATTTTTACAGCGCTATCAACAGGGAGAGCGCAACTTTGGTCACATTGACCTTAGCGGCGCTAGTTTAAGCGGTGTTAACCTGCGAGAAATAGACCTCACTGGTGCTAACTTGACCGGTGCTAATTTGAGCTGGTCTTTTTTGAGCAATGCCAAGTTGATAGGGGCTTGTTTGCGGCGCGCGGATCTCCGCAGTGCAGGGCTGGCTGGGGCTAATCTGAGCGGGGCAAATTTGAGCGGGGCAAATCTTGCTAAAGCGGATTTGCGCCTTGCTTGTTTGGAAGCAGCAGAACTCAATTGGGCCGCGTTCCCGGAAGCGGATTTGGGCGGTGCTAATCTTCAGGGAGTTAAATCTGACCAGATTAATTTTGCCGGGGCTAAACTCGACGGCGCGAAGTTGATGGTGGCGGAATTGATGGAGGCGAATCTCAACCGCGCCAGTCTTGTTGGTGCTAATTTAACGGGTGCTAATTTGCGGGAAGCGCATTTAGTGGAAGCGAATTTGCGATCGGCAATTTTAATCGGTGTAAATTTGATTGAATCTGACTTGAATGGCGCTCAAATGCGATCGGCAAATCTGACGGGCGCTGACTTGCACCGAGCTGTGCTGGCGGGGGCGGATTTGACTGAGGCGGTGCTGGATAACGCTGATTTGAGTCGAGCTAATCTGGCGGGTTCTTATTTATTGAAAGCGAGTTTCAAGAAGGCCCTTTTGCTGCGAGCTAACCTGCAAGGAGTGTATTTGCTGCGGGCGGATTTGAGCGAAGCTAATTTACGCAGTGCAGATTTGCGGAAAGCAGATTTGAGCGGCGCTTATTTGATGGACGCGATGTTGGGTGAGGCGGATTTAAAAGAAGCTTGTTTGATTGAGTGCCGTTTGATTCGGACGAATTTGGAGGGGGCCCAGCTTACGGGTTGCTGCATTCAAAATTGGCAAGTTCAAGATGTCGATCTGTCGAGAGTTGACTGCAGCTATGTTTTTACTAAGTTTGATTATACTGCGAAAGTGGCGGCCAATCGCTTTCCGGTCGATCGCGATTTTGAGTCGGGGGAATTGGGGCGGCAGCATCAAGAGGACAGTTCTATTGTCAAGGTGTCTTTTGAGAAAGCTCCTAATTGGGAGGCTGTGGTTTTTACGCTGCGTCGGGTGGAGTTGGAAAGCCGCGAACTCAAATTGAATGTTCAATTTTTTGAGTCTGCGGGAGAACAAAATTTACTGAGGCTGAGCGCGAATCGTTTGGTGAACGGCAAGATTTTGGGCGATCGCATTTTGGAGCTTTATCCAGATATGTTGGAAAAGGTTTTAGCCAAGGGCGCTGAAATTTTGAGTTTGCTCGACTTGGCTGTTCCTAGTAACAATGCAGAGCCGGCGGAGCCGAGTCACAAAGAAATACTGCTCAGAAGACAGGAAATCTACCAGCGAATGGTGCGCCAAATTTCGTTTATTTTGATGTCTCAGACGCCGGATAAATTCTCCGAAAGCGTGCAGCGGCTGTTGGATTATTTGAAGCAGCAAGGTATCCCGACAGAGCAGATTCAAAAGAAAGTCATCAGTCAGGCGATCGTGCAGCGGGCAAAGCAAGACCCGGCTTTTCGCGAGCAGTTGCTCGCGTGGGAGAAAACGGCGTCCGATCGGGTTCGCGGTTCGATGATGGGGGAAGCGGTGCGGTATGCAATTACCCTTTTGAGCGATTATTAACAGTTAATCGTTAACACTTGAAGCCGGAAAGCGGCTAATACCCGCACTTGCTCTTGTGCGTCGGAAATTGCAAGCATCGTGCATTACTGCCAAGCAATACCAAGTTTTTCGGGAACAGTTGCTCAGGTGGGATAAAACGGCTTCGGATTGCGATCGTTGTTCGGTAATGGGGGAAGCGGTGCCGTTTGGGATGCCCTTTTGTGGGAATGAATACCCACACAATCTTACCCCCATTCAAAATCTTACAACCGTATATCGATTTAACGGTGCGGTTAATTAGAATATAGTTCAGGCTCCTCCTTCAAAAGCTTACACAACTCATCCAAATCTTTCTTACTGTGTTCAATGAGTTTTTCACCTCGGTTCTCTAGGTACTCAATATTACTGGGACTTGCGTTGTCGATTTGATCGTGACCATTATCGCTACTCAATTGAAGTTGAAAACGATAGTAGTTGCGGTTATTTTCTTGATCTCTTTTAGTCACCATTAGCTGAGCGAGTTCATACGCAACCGATTCACTTTGGCCATCTAGAACAACGTTAAGTAAGGGAATAGCCCATTTTATTTGACCCCAAGTTTTTGCTTCTTTATACTTATATTTCTTAGTGAGTGATCCTGTACCCAAAGAAACAACAAGGGTCTCAGTACGTTGTAGTTCTTCACCAGTCTTTTTCTTGTAAGAAATCATCGCCTCCATCATTGCAAGTGAGGAAGGATTATTTGCAAAAATTCCGCCGTCTACCAAAGCGTAATATCCCTCCTCGGTATGATGTCCCGTTTCGAGTTGGTAGGGTGGAAAGAATGTCGGTGCAGCAGAAGTTGCCATTGCTGCTTCCCACATTTTGAATCCCGTACATACTTTCCGGCTATCAAAACTCTTGATTTCCTCTGCGTCGCGATTGCTTGTAAAAAAAATTGGTGCTCTGAGTTCGATATCATAGCTCGGGATGAAAATTTCTCGTAATGCCTCTTCAACCTTAGCTTCACCTAAAAGATCCTTTAAAACTTGTTGCCTACCTTTTGGGTTGTGCTTGGGTTGTAACAAATCATCAAAATCCAGTGGAACATACTCATTAAAAATCTTTTTTCCATATTTGCGATAGAAATTTACAAGTTCGGCAGCGGTATACTCTGGCTCACTATTGATGCTAGAGTCTGAGTTCTTTCTAGTTAAACCCAGTGCTAAAATTCCTCCTGTTGAAGTGCCTGCAATAAAATCAAACATTGTTGCTATGCGTTTTCCTGTGCGCTCTTCAATGTAGTTGAGAACGATCGCAGGAATAATACCCCGGATACCACCACCATCAATTGAGAGAATTCTTCTCTTGAATTTAGTAGCCATCACATTTACTCCTTTAGATATTGCTTAAGTTGTCAAGATCAAACAAACTCATACAGCATCAAAATACCAATAACCAACGTCATCATATGGTTTCCGGTTGCATCGGGATCAGAAAATCGAGTCAACAGTTAACACTCAACCCTTCAGTTTTTGGCTCTATACTAAACAGTAAACAGTCAACAATCATGAGGAGTGCAACCGGAATTGATATGAATCCAACCCGTTATTAGTGCGGTAAATTGCTGAGGGCGTGCCAAGTTCTATAGCCTACAATTCCATCTTGCGGTAAAGCCTTGCTCAGTTGTAATTGTCGCACGGCTACATCTGTCATCGGCCCGAAGAATCCGTCAATGAATCCGAAATAGTATCCATTGATTTTCAAGACATTTTGAACAATTTTAACAGCATTACCAGAACTCCCCTTCATGACAACCGGCATATTCACAGGTGCACCAGAGTATAGTGCTTCCCAAGTGATAGGGCCGACAATCCCATCTTCTTTTAAAAAGACGCGGTGTTGATAGCCTTTGACCGCGTTTTGAACTTGGACCCCGAAGATACCGTCAATCGGGCCAAAATAATAACCCCAATGATATAGAAGCTGTTGTAGTTCTTTGACAGCTTGACCTGTTGAACCCATTTGTAAAGTGGGTTTGTTTACTCCCGTGGTTTCAGCAAATGTAAGACTTGATTGAGCAGTAGTATCGGCGACGAGAGCCATAGTTTCATTGTTCAAGCTTCTTTCTTCGGTGTACATAATGTGCTTCCTCTCAACATTTAAGTTTTGATGTTTGATATTTCAGGTATAACTGGTGGAATTTGTGGATGCACAGTCACTTTTTCGAGTGTCACTCATGTGAGTGTCACTCGTTTGAGTTAGTCCCAGTGTTAACTGTTAATATCTCTTCCGGCTGCGGCGGAATGATATACTGAAAGAATGTTAAGAGTGCAAGGAGGACAAGTTATGTCTAAACGCCTAAAGTTGGAGCCTCCTCAAACTCCAGAAAGAAGAGCAGGCATGATGAATTTTCCAAGGTGTCTAAAGGATTATTTCCACTTACCAGTCTTGGCTACGTAGCCGGCGACCCGCTAATGCCCGCACTTGCTCTTCTGCGTCGGAAACTGCAAGCGATCGCAACAGCGGCACAACTCCCGGATTTTCGGGATAATGTTCGATAATCGCTTCGAGCGCTGTAAATCTGGGATTGTAAGGAAAAGAACCGTTTTGATTGTCAGGATCGCTCAAAGTTCGATCGCGCAAAAACTCAAACATTCCCGGCTCATCTTTCCATCCCCGCATTAACTCTACCAGGGCGATCGCCCGCACCTGCGAATCTTCATCCTTTTGAGATCTACTTTTGAGCCACTCGAAAGTTTGAGACTGATTTGTCCGCGCCCGGGCTAACTTTTGCAAAGCAATTTGCCTGACAGCGGGACTCTCATCGCCCTCTGCTTTAGCCTCCAGCAGCATCCAAGTTTCAGGATTGTCCGGCCAGTTGTAAGCGAGTTCAAGCACCGCCGCTTGCCGCACCAGCGCTTCCCCAGAATCGAGCTGAATTTTCAGCCAAGACAAGGTTTCCGGGTCGTCTGACCACCCCCGCACGATCGAGCGCACAAGCACGCTCAGCAAGTGAGAATCATGCTCCAACTCGACCCTGCTTTTGAGGAAAGGCAGCGTCTCCCCCCGGTGAGACCAGCGTTTTGCGATCTCTTCCACCGCAGTTTCTCGCACGTTGAGGTGTCTGTCAGACGCGGCGAGATTTTGCAACCAGCCAAAGACTTCGAGACTTCCTGACGCCAGTGCGGCGACAGCCTCCACTACTACTTGTCGCACAGTCCAGTAATCCTCGGAATCAGCTATTTTTTGCAGCAGGGGCAGGGTTTCTGGATGGTCGGGCCAACCTGCGGCTATCTGTTGTAGGGCTATTTCGCGCAGGTCGGCGTCGCGATCGCCCAATGCTATATTTTTCAAAAAAGTCAGAGTTTCGGGGTTCCCGGGCCAGCCAGAGGCAATTGCTTGCACTGCGGAGCGCCGGACACTCGAACTCGCGTCGGACTCGGCTTTAGTCTTCAGCAGTGGGTAAATGTCGGGTTCGTCGGGCCAGTGCGAGGCCAATTCTTCTAAGGCTGCTGTTCGCACTTCTTTGCTGCTGTCGAATTCGGCTAGGCTTTTCAGCAGCAGGCCAACGTCGGCTGCGACGGGCCAACCCGCTGCCAACTCCCGCACCGCTAAGGTTCGCAGGATAGAACTTCCTGTCTGGGCAAGGTTTTTGAGCAGGGATGCCGTGCCTAAAAGGCTGTGCCAACCTCTGGCTATTTCTTGCCACGCACAGACTCGCACTCCCAAATTTTCGTCGGATTCGGCAGCGGTTCTCAGCAGCAGCAAGGTATCTGTGCGATCGGGCCAATTAGAGGCCAATTGTTCGAGTGCTGCGGTCCGAACTGCGGGACTTTGATCAAACTGAGCCAAGGCAGTCAGCAGCGGCAAGGTATCGCTCGTGTCTGGCCAACCACAAGCCATTTCTCGCACACAGGTAGATCGCACTGCCCAGCTTCCATCGGATTTGGCGAGGTTTTTGAGCATCAGGTAAATTTCTGGCTGCTCTGGCCAACCACGGGCTATTGCTTCGACTGCTGTAGCCCGGACTTCGCCACAGTCGGTGGAGTGAGCGAGTATTTTCAGCCAGGGCAGGGTTTGCGGGTCGTTTTTCCAAGTTTGGGCGATCGCCGTGATCGATCGATTGCGAATTTGATAAGTTTCCTGCAATTCTTGAGCGCTTTGATAAAGAATCAGGAAACCCGTACCGTATTGCGATAACTTTTTTAAAGCATTTAACAGTTTTTTGGCGGTTTTTTTATTAACATCATTTTTAACTTTTAACAGGCATTGCGCTGCTAAAAACAAATTAATAAATTTTTCTTGTTGACCGTTTTGATCTGTGAGATATTCTATAATTTGGCTCGCTGTTTCTTTGTCGAGCTTAACTGCAATTTCTCTGAGGACTTCGTGCAAAGATTCATCCCGCCAGTGCTGGCCGAAAACTTGTATGTTGAGTTCGCCCCAAGTCAGTTGACCGATTTTGAGTTGGGCATGGATTAACTCTGCTACAGTCTGGGGATTATTTTCGGAAACAAGTTTTTTTAACAACATACCGATACCCTGCCCCTGAAGTTTGTTTGCATTGACAATCCTCGCATGAGCTCGGATATTAGTTGAGATTTTTTGAGCGATGCTGGAGTATGAAACCAATTGACTCTATTTTATACGAAAAATACTGAGTCGGGAGGGCCCCAATGCAAAATCCGCCAGCACCTACAGGAATGTTAGTTGGTGGCGGATGGCGATCGAACAATTAAGCCGCTGAATCTAACTAACAGCTACTTGGACGCGCTCGGCTACAACTCGAACCCCAAAAGTAGGAATCTTTACCGTTTCATCGTCCAGACATTGCCCGGTAGTCAGACTAAAGTTTTGCTTGTAAATGGGAGAAGCAACTTTGAGAGTGCCGTTGCGATCGCCCACAAGTCCCCGCGACAAAACAAAAGCTTTGCTAAACGGGTCGTAATTGCTAAGCGCATAAACTTCATCCGCGTTTCCCACTCGGAAAATCGCGACTTGTTCGCCTTTAACTAAAGCGCAAACTCCAGTATAAGGGGCGATCGCATCGAGAGAACACACATCTACCCAAGTTGTTACTGTATCGGAAACTTGTAATGATTGAACCATCTTCTTTTCCTGTTAATTTACTTTAATCTCGTTCCCAGTCTCCGGCTGGGAACGTAGGTTTTGAGGCTATGCCTCACGGTTCGAGGATGCCTCGCCTCGCGGAAGGAGGCAGAGCCTCCCGAAATTCATTCCCAGGCAGAGCCTGGGAACGAGATTCTTGCTCCCTCCCCTGATTCAAGGGGAGGGCTGGGGAGGGGTTATTCCGAAACTCCAACCAGAGCCTTTTCATGTTCGTTAGCAGGCCGCGTTTGTCCCCGTTCCGCAACACGAACAATACTCGGATCTGGCAAATCGGAATTCACAAAATGCTGGAACCGCTGCACCTTTTGTGGATCTTCAATCGTCGTTTTCCACTCACATTGATAAGTGTTCACTAAATGTTCCATCTGCGCTTCTAATTCAGCACAAATGCCAAGAGAATCCTCAATTATCACCTGTTTCAAGTATTCAATCCCGCCCTCAAGCTTATTCAACCAAGTAGCAGTGCGTTCCAATCTGTCGGCGGTGCGGATGTAAAAAACCAAGAATCGATCGATATACTTAATCAGCGTTTCCTTATCGATATCCGTCGCCAGCAAAACCGCGTGCTGTGGCTTAATGCCGCCATTGCCGCACACGTACAAATTCCAACCATTTTCTGTCGCAATTATCCCAAAATCCTTGCTTTGAGCTTCCGCGCATTCGCGAGTGCAACCAGAGACAGCAGATTTGAGCTTGTGGGGCGATCGCAAACCACGATACCGCAATTCAACCTCGATCGCCAAACTCGTTGAATCCTGCACCCCAAAGCGGCACCAAGTGCTACCAACACAAGATTTTACAGTACGCAGAGCCTTACCGTAAGCGTGTCCCGACTCAAATCCCGCATCAATCAATCTACGCCAAATATGGGGTAATTGATCCACGCGAGCTCCAAACAAATCAATCCGTTGCCCGCCAGTAATCTTAGTATAAAGCCCAAAATCCCTAGCAACTTCACCCAAAACAATCAACTTATCGGGAGTGATTTCTCCCCCCGGTATTCGCGGCACCACCGAATAAGTACCGTCGCGCTGAATATTTGCCAAAAAGTAATCGTTCGTATCTTGCAAACCGACGTGAGGCTTCTCTAAAATATGGTCATTCCAAGTAGAAGCCAGCATCGAACCAACAGCCGGCTTGCAAATTTCGCAACCCTTACCTTTGCCGTGTTTTTCAATCAACTCCTCAAAAGTTTGAATTTCTTGAGAGCGCACTAAATGGTACAATTCTTGACGAGAATATTCAAAATGTTCGCAAAGATTATTTTTGACTGCAAACCCAGCTTTCTTCATCTCCGCCTTGAAGATATCCGTCACCAAAGGCACGCACCCGCCGCAGCCAGTACCAGCTTGAGTGCATTTCTTGACGCTGGCAACATCGGTTAAATTGCGATCGCGAATCGCTTCACAAATCTGCCCTTTGGTAACATTATTGCAAGAACAAATTTGAGCCGAATCCGGCAAACTGTCTACTCCAAAACCCGCCGGGACTCCCCCTTCTCGCGGTGGCATTAACAAATCTTCGGGATGTGGCGGCAGAGCAATTTCATTTTGCATGAATTGCAGCAAAGTGCCGTAAGCCGAAGCATCTCCCACGAGAATTCCGCCTAAAATTAGGCTGCCGTCTTGATTTAAAACTAATTTTTTGTAAATGCCTTGGAAGGTGTCAGTGACAACAATTTCTTTAGCATCGGCCGACTTGGGAAAAGGATCTCCAAAACTAGCGACATCCACCCCCAATAATTTGAGTTTAGTGGACATATCCGCACCTATAAAAGTGCTTGTAACGGGGGCATCCTGCCTGTCATCGGCTGCACGGCTCAAAATATCTGCTGCTACGCTTGCCATTGTATACCCAGGCGCAACTAAGCCGTAGATGCGATTTTGATAAAGCGCACATTCTCCGATCGCATAAATGTCAGGATCGGAGGTTTGGCAGCTATCATTTATGATGATGCCACCGCGTTCTCCTACTTCTATACCGCAACTTCTGGCAATTTCGTCGCGGGGGCGAATGCCAGCAGAAAACACTATCATATCTGTTGCCAATTCCGAACCGTCAGCAAACAGCATTTTAGTAACTTTACCATTTTCGCTGACAATTTCTGTGGTAGATTTGCTGGTATGAACCGAAACCCCCAACTCTTCTATTTTGCTGCGGAGAATTGCACCGCCCATCTCGTCAACTTGCACGGGCATCAGCCGCGATGCAAACTCAACAACGTGAGTTTTTAGACCCATATTTTGCAGAGCATTAGCACACTCTAGACCTAACAAACCGCCGCCAATTACTACACCTGTTTTGCAACTTTTAGCGTAATCTGACATCGCTTCCAGGTCGTCAATTGTCCGGTAAACAAAAGTTCCTGTAGCATCTTTGCCTTTAATTGATGGCACAAATGGATAGGAACCCGTCGCGAGAACAATTTTGTCGTAGGGAACTTCTAAACCGTTGGCTGAAGAGACTATTTTGTGTTCCCGCTTAATGGCGACTGCTTTGTCGCCGATGTGAATTTGGATGCCGTTTTCTTGATAAAATCCCGGTGCAACTAAAGATAAATCTCCCGCTGTTTTGCCAGAGAAAAATCCGCTGAGGTTTACGCGATCGTAAGCAACGCGCGGTTCTTCACAAAAAGTAATTAAATTCCAGTGTTTGGCAGCATCCGAGCTGACCATTAACTCTAGGAACTTGTGACCTACCATGCCATTGCCGATTACAATGAGGTTTTTTTTGGCTGTCATTAGAATCTCTTTTATCCCGTTTATCAGTCGTTGGGTTTATTAATATAAGACTTTATTGTAAACTTTTGTACTTATATATACAAAAAATGGATGTTTATGCAATTGTCGAATACTCCCGATTGCATTTTTGCATGATGTGTGCGATCGACTTAACTAGGTGCGTCAGTTCATTTTAGATTTTAGATTTTAAATTTTAGATTTTCTTCACAGTTAAAAATGGTGCGTCAGCTAAGTTTTTTTGACAAAACGATTAACATTTTACTGTGACGCACCTTACAATTTTCTAATTTTTAATTATTATTTAAGCCCCCATCCCCGAATACTGCTTTAAGCCCTGCCGCCAAAGCCAGCGATTCCATACAAAAAACACCGCACCCCAACTCAACATTACCAACAAACCGCGGCCTACATCTACGGGCAATCCGATCAAGATTGAAGCGGGAAAATGAATCAAATAAGGAAAAGGCGTCCACAAAACTACTTCCCGCACGGGTGCGGGAAACACTTCTAGCGGCGCGATAAGTCCCGATAAAAATAGGTAAATTAGAAACCAGAATTGCTCGATCGCACTTGCCCTTTCCAGCCAAAAAGCAAACAGCGCAAAGGTATACTGTATCAGGAACCGCAAGCAAAAAGCCAAGACGACAACCAACAAAAACAGCAAAAACCTGCCCAAACTCGGCAGCCAAAAAGACTGCGGGTAAAGTGCAAAAAATACTAGCACTAATCCGAATACAAAGGGCAGCCTTGCAAACCTTTCGGAAACGTGAGATACGAAATGGTGCCATACGGGATCTAGAGGCTGCAACAATCTATTAGATAGCCTGCCTTGGACTACTTCCTTTTCAAACTCCCAAATCACCCAAACTACATTTGTTTGCCTGACAATGAACGCGGCTAAAAAATAACGGGCAAAGTCGATCGAAGTTAGCCCAAATTGACGATTTTCGGCCGCCTGCATCCAGACACCCATCAAGATAAACGGCAGAGCTCCCGACAGGGCCCACAAAAACAATTCTGCCCGGTATTCGAGCATATAAGCGTAGTAGGTAACTAGCAAAGTTTTAGCAATTTTGATTAATTTTGTCATATCAATTTTAGATTTAGTTTGTCGGTGTTAGCAACGGGCAAGATGCCCGTTCCACAAAACATTGAAACTTTAGTGGAACAGATATCTTGCCTGTTATGGAGAATGAAGCCCGCCAAAAAAATTACACTTTTCCCGTGCGAAAAACTCGACCGATTACCTCTTCAATTGGCGGGTCAGTAACAGTCAAATCTATCACCTCTAAATCCGCCAAAATCTTCGCCACGCTCACCGTCAACTCTTCCCTTTTCACTAAAAAACGCACCGATTGTCCCTCAATAGATTCTACCTCCCCGTAAGCAAAAGCACTATCTTTTGCCAGCGGCTTAGCTAATTTTACTTGAACTTCTCGATAAGGTGCAAACCTGTCGAGCAATCCGTCTAAACTGCCATCATAAACTAATTGCCCTTCATGGATTAACAAAACGCGTTTGCACAAAGCAGTAATGTCAGCCATGTAGTGGCTCGTCAACAGCACCGTTGCTTGATAGCGCTCGTTATATTCTCGCAGAAATTGCCTGACGCTAAACTGTGCGTTTATATCCAAACCTAAAGTCGGTTCATCTAAAAATAATACCTCTGGCTGGTGCAGCAGCGCCGCCATCAATTCAGCTTTCATGCGTTCGCCTAAAGAAAGCTTTCGTACCGCTTGATTTAACTTGCCTTCTAGTGACAGCATCTCTGTCAATTCTCCGACTCGCCGCCGATAATCTGTATCGGGAATCCCGTAGACAGCGGCATTGATTCGCAGAGAATCAAGCACTGGTAAATCCCAAATTAACTGCTGTTTCTGCCCCATCACTAAGGTGATTTTTTGCAGAAAATCTGCTTCCCGACGGAAAGGAGTACGATCGCACACTCTCACTGTACCCGCAGACGGATAAATCAAACCCGTCAGCATTTTCAGCGTAGTAGTTTTGCCCGCACCGTTAGCACCGAGAAACCCCACTACTTCCCCAGGTTCAATACTGAAAGAAACGCCCTCAACTGCTTTGACATTGCGGTAAGTGCGACTAAAAAAGTGCCGCACTGTTGCTTTAAGCCCCGGTTCTTTAATCGCTACCGGATAAACTTTGCTCAAGTCTTCAACTAAGATAATTGGCATCGGCTCAAATTTTAACTTTTATTTTAATCTAGGGTATTTCCATCAGGCTTGTGCCAAGATGGAGCGATCGAGCTGTCTAGTAGGGTGCGCCAGCGATTGCTCGATCGCTCGGAGGAAGTAACAGTGTTCTGGCGCACCCTAATAAGCTGTAGAATATTGCACAATATCTTTGCTCACATCGCACAAAGTTTACAAATATGGTACTCACCCCAGATAATTCAGACATCCCTCGTTTGGTAGGAGACAATTCTCCTGAAAATATTACACTTGCACCAGGACAACTTGCTAGTTTTCCTGGGGGACTTTGGATGGTGGGCGGCAATGATACTGTCAGGGGCTCGTCAGATGCAGAACGGATTTTCGGCAACGATGGTAAAGACAGTCTGTTAGGTGGTATCGGCAGTGATTCTATTTACGGTGGCAAAGATGATGACGATGTTTTGGGAGAAATTGGCGAGGATTTCTTGACAGGAGATAGAAATAGCGATTTCCTTGATGGGGGTGCGGGAAATGATTTCCTGCGCGGAGGACAAGGTGTAGATTTGCTAGTTGGCGGTGACGGTAATGATACTTTAATTGGGGACAGAGACGTTGATATTTACCAAGGTGGTGCAGGTAGCGATGTATTTGTTTTGAGAGTCGATCAAGCGGGAATCAGAGTAGTTGGAATTGAAGTTCCTGACGCGCTAATTGTGGATTTTGATAAATCTAGCGATTCGATTGGAATTAGTGTGGACTTTACCAGCAGCAATATCTCCTTGGAAGAGGTAAGTTATAGCTTGAACGATCCGAGACTGCTGCTGATCGATCCTGCAACTGTAACGGGGGGAACGAGTTTGTTAGCCAAGGGCGGGATCTCGCGGCAAAGTCTCGATCCCGATGCCAACGGCCGTGTGGAAGCTACTAATATTAGATTTGGTTTTACTAATGCTTTGTTGGGTACTGTTTTGAATGTGACCCCAGCCGATTTAAACGGTCGTTTTATTAATGCTAGTTCTTTGCTTTAATTCGTGGGTTATATATCCCTAGTAGGGTGCGCTAGGCGCACCTTACCGATTACTCATTATCTAACTCACCGTCAAAACTGCTCGATAGCGCACTTGATTGTCCCGGACTTTCTGCATTGCTTCATTCGCTTGTGCGATCGCAAAAACTTCGATAATCGGCTCAATCCCAAACTTCTCTGCAATTGACAGCATTTCATTAATCATAGCGCGACCGCCGATCGGCGAAGCCATAATTCGGCGCCGCTTTGTCAGCAACGGAAACAAGGGAATGCTCAACGGTGCGTCGGGAACTCCCACAAAAGCAAGGGCACCGTCAGAATCGAGAAAATCAATGTACGGAACCCAATCTAAAGCAGCAGGAACAGTGCTCAACAAAATATCTAATTTGCTGCTGGGGGCTTGAGGAATTTCGCCTTTTCCTACTACAATAGCTTCGTCCGCCCCCATTTTCTGTGCAAATTCTGCCTTATCTTGGGAAGTAGTAAAAACTGTAACGCGGTTGCCTAATTTTTTCGCAAATTGCACCGCCATGTGTCCCAATCCGCCGATGCCGAGAATGCCAATTTCTTGCCCGGAACTCATCCCCGCATTCCGCAAACCAGCGTAAACCGTAATTCCGCCGCACAACAGCGGCCCCGCTATTTTGGAATCGATGCCTTTGGGAATAGGAAAAGCAAAGCGGGAATCTACCATCAAATAATCGGCAAAACCTCCCGGGCCTGTAACAATTAATCCCTGGTTTTCATCGCAGAGATTTTCGTTACCGCGCAAGCAGTCGCGGCACTGCAAACAAGAGGACCTTTGCCAGCCCACACCAACGCGATCGCCCACTTTTAAATGAGTCACTTGCGGCCCTATTTCTGCCACTTCTCCGATAACTTCATGGCCCGGAACGAGGGGATATTTTGATTGACCCCAATCGTTGTCAATCATGTGCAAGTCTGAGTGACAGATGCCGCAAGTTAACACTTTTATCAGACATTCATGTACTTTGGGAGGTTCGACATCGAATTTGTATTCTTCAAGCAATCCCCCGGTTTTTTTAACTGCCAGTGCTTTGATTTGCATGGTGGTGTTTCCTGGTTTGTTTGCCATTATAGTGTTCGGGGCGGGTTTAGCAGTCTCTTTCTTTAGTTGTATATATTCAAGGGAAGCTGCCACTAGGACTCAGGCGTGTTACTAATAATTTGTCTGGTGCGCCCTGGGTACCTTACCAATTACCAATTATCCATTACCAATTAGTCTCACAACTTGCCCTTTTCCATTGCCCACTGCATCAAACCGGGGAACAAACGATAAGCTTCTGATGCCAAAAAAGCAGGGCCGACGGTAACTTCTGCACGCTGATTTTTCACAGCATCCCAGATAGCTTTAGCAATATCTTCTGGCTGAGTTGCCCACTCAGATTTCAGCATTTTACTCATTTGCTGACGGCGCAATTCGACTGCGGGTTCGTCTCGATCGCGAAATTGAGCTCTTTCTAAAAAATCGCTGTTAATCAAGCCAGGATGCACGGCGCAAACGTGAATTCCTTGAGGCGCTAATTCCAATCGCAAAGTTTCTGTTAAACCGGTTACTGCATATTTGCTGGCACAATAAGCAGTCATTTGAGGCAAAGGCATTTTGCCGCCAATGGAACCAACATTGACTATTGTCCCAGTTTTTCGTTCCAAAAAATGTGGCAAGATTTCTTGAATTGTGTTAACGCAGCCCCAAAAATTGGTATTCATTAATTGCTGCCAGTCTTCGGAGGTAGTGTGCTCGATCGCCCCCGTGAGACAAATGCCAGCATTGTTAACTAAAACATCGATGTTGCCGCAGGCATCTAGGGCTTTTTGGACGATCGCGCGCACTTGGTGAATGTCGCCGACATCCCCCGGAATAGCTACAGCAGAAGTGCCTTCTCGCTGCACTTGAGCGACTGCTGCTGCCAATCTCTCTGGCTGGCGAGCTACCATCACTACATCGTAACCTTTACTTGCAAATAAAATTGCTGTTGCTTTGCCACTTCCTTGAGAAGCGCCTGTAATCAAAACTGTAGGAGCCATAGATAGTTATAAATTGTAAGTGGGTAATTGGTTTTTTACGATATTGAAACTATAACAGAGGTCTGGTAATTTTAGGGGCGATCTATATTAATAATTATTGAGTATAGGAATTCTTTGTGCTTCGGAAATGGGCTTTTTTTAACGAACCGCGAAGGCGCGAAGGACACGAAGGAAGAGAGGAGAGGAGAGGAGAAGAAGAGAATAGAAATTATTCATAATTTGTGCGAAAATTGCTTTGTAAATTTTCCCAATGCCCAATGCCCAATGTCCAATGCCCAATGGCTAAAAAATGAATCTTCCGAAACAACCGCCGAATTGGTCGATCGCCCTAGTGTTAATTATCGGCGTTTTAGCCGTCTCAACTTCCTCAATCTTAATTCGGCTGGCTAACTTTTCAGCAGGGACGGGCGGTTTGGGTTTCAGTTTGGTACTCGCGGCCTCTCGTCTGACTTTATCTGCTTTAATTCTGCTTCCGGCTTGGCGGAAAATTCAGTGGAACGCCCTGCAACCGGGAACTCGGCGCTATGCTGTTGCTGCGGGTTTGTGTCTCGCCCTGCATTTTGCCCTCTGGATTACCTCACTTTCTTATACTTCGATCGCCGCCTCGACTGCCCTCGTCACCACTAATCCTGTCTGGGTAGCGCTTTTGTCGCGCTTCTGGTTCGGCGAAAAACTCAGCAAAATGTCGATCGCCGGCATTACTATAGCCCTGACAGGGGGAATGGCGATCGCTCTGGGAAGTGCCGGCGCAGCCCATGCTGGCAGCAGCGAACTGCTGGGCGATTTCCTGGCTCTGGCTGGTTCCTGGGCTGTCAGCTTGTATTTGCTGCTGGGCCGGGAAGCTCAGCGGCGGGGACTGGGAATTGGTGGCTATATCGCGATCGCCTATACTGTTGCTGCGATCGTCCTGCTGCCTCTCCCCTTCGCCTTCGGCACTACTTATACTAATTACCCCAACATTGTATATTTTTATATTTTGTTAACGGCTGCTTTGCCTCAGTTAGTCGGCCACACCATTTTGAACTGGGCGGTAGTGCAGATTTCCCCAACTCTGGTAACTCTTGCCATATTGTTTGAACCGGTTGGGGCGAGTTGGTTGGGTTATTTGCTGTTTGGGGAAGTGCCGGCGCCGGCGGTACTCGCAGGTGCTGCGGTGCTGCTGTTGGGGGTAGCAACCGCTACCCTCGGAGCAAAAAAAATTACTGTCAACAGTTAAGAGTTAACAGTTTTCGACATTGCCACTACAGTTGCCGTAAGTCAGAATAAAACAAATTAGGGCTTAAAAACCCCAATAACTCATCAGTGAAATATCGATTCAAAACTATCAAAGGTCTGAGTAATGACTAATAATACTCGGCTGCCTTTAGGAGAATAAAATTATGCTGCCAGAACAACTACAGCGGATCATCGGCTACTTTATCGAAGAAGCCACAGAACAGATCCAAATTATCGAACCCGGCTTGCAAGGTTTGCAAAACACCGTGCCAGAACCCCAAAGAATACACCAGCTCATCCGAGCCTCACACTCGATTAAAGGGGGAGCAGCTATGCTCGGATTTAGCAGCATTCAGCGCATTGCTCATCGGTTGGAGGATTATTTAAAGCTGCTGAGAGAATGTCCGATCGCCATTGATAGCAGGCTACAATCGCTCTTAACCGAAGTTTTTGATATTTTAGCCGCCCTCGTGTCCAAGGTTTCTAAGGGTTTTGGGCTCAACCACGAAGACGCAAACCAAATGCTCTCCCTCGCCGAACCGGTTTTTGACGAACTCGACGCTTACCTGAGATTGCGAATTCCTACTCGCCTGACTGTGAGAGCTACTACGGACGAACATATTCACGTTTTCTCCGGTTACTGCACCTCCCTGAGCGAATTTTCCTCGGCTATCGCTTCGCGCGTTGGTTTGCTGGGAGGCACTATTACCCGCCACGATCAGGATAGCCAGGGGATACGCCTGTGTATTGACATTTACCTGCCGCCTTACACCAGGATCGAAAACATCCGCCAAGCTGTCGAACTCTCGGGCGCTATTATCGGGAATGTTCAGACGCAGCGGGACTTTTCGCTGCTGGCGACTGCGGATTATCCGGTTTACCAAAGTGCGATCGAACCTCCCGCAATTTGCATCGGATGCCGCTACTATTACGGCAGAAGCGATGGCGGCTACCTGCTCAACTGCACGATCCATCCCCGCGGCCCGGAAACAGAAGATTGTCGCGATCGCGAACCGGAATAAGCGCTGAAAACTCAGCCCTCGGAACTACGATTGGTCACCCGAAAAACTTTCTTCTGAAACCAATATTTTCCCGGAAACATTTCACATTACCCCCTGCCTATTTTTTTTTGAGTTGCTAGATAATTAGATCTTTCTCTGTTAGACAACTAAATCCTTGTTCCTTCTGAAAGCTCCCCTAACAACTGATACCGCAACTCTAATTAATTGCATCATGCTTGCAGGATGAGCTATCGCCCAGACATTGATTGTCAGACAAGTGATTCCCATAACTAGCAAGATGTATGTCGGAGGCATGACTACCCCGATCGCGAACCAGGTAAAAACATGAAATATCATTGCTGTAGCCCAAAGGCTGGCGACAACTACAGACGCCCAAATTTGCATTCGAGGTCGGTTTAGTCCTATCAAAATCGCTGTCTGCAAAGTAGTCAGCAAGTTTGCCGGAACTAAAAAGGCACAGATAGCTATGCAGTAGGTATGAGAAAATTCAGTAACTGTATTGAAGTCGATCATCAGTCTAATTGTCGGGCCTGTTGGGTATACTTAAAGAGCTTAGCGTGACTTGACTTTCAGATCTTGTCACCCTTACCTTAACTTAATATTTCAGTAAGTAGGCCGCTCTGGAGACGCATTTCTCTCCCCCTTTTGCAGCAGGCAAAATCTTACCACAAATATTAAAGTTTTGGGAAATTATTAAACCTACTTGAAGAATGGCAACAATTGCTATGATAATTAACATCGGGAAACGATAGTATAGAAGAGCCAAGTCGATAAAATTTCTAGAAGGCTGAGGCGGCTTGAACAGCCACACATAGGGCAGGCTGATTTTCGACTAAATCATTTTGATGCGCTGATTCTCGGATGATTGATTCTCAGTGTCCGTCCAGGGCTCGATCCATTATGCGATCGAACAATATGAGATTATTATGGAAAAGCCAATTTGCTCTCAAATCTCCAATCATTAGAACCCTCTCGACATTTTACAGCGGAAGACAAAGAAAATGGATCTACAAATCACAATTCCCGCACTCGAAGAAGTTGACTTGACAAACTGCGACAGAGAACCCATTCACATATCGGGGCACATTCAGCCACACGGAGTGCTACTTGTTGTACGAGAACCTGAACTAGAAATACTGCAAGTCAGCGAAAATACGCAAGATTTGTTAGGAGTAGAGCCGGAAAGTGCGATCGGTCGAAATTTGAGCTTATTCTTCAATCGAGTTCAACTAAAAAAACTCAAGCTTTGTTTGTGTAATGAAAACTTAAAAACCGTTAATCCCATTAAACTTTCTGTCATAAACAAAGGTAAATATTTAGAATTTGACTGCATCCTCCACCGAGTAGAAGAAGTATTGATGGTCGAGTTGGAATTAGCCACCAGCCCCGAAAATCTTTCTGTTTTTAGTTTTTATCATTCAGTGAGAGCCACGATCAGCAAAATTCAAAGCGCCCAAAATCTCAAGGAATTATCTCAAATAACTGTAGAAGAAGTCAGAAAAATATCTGGTTTTGATAGAGTGATGGTCTATCAATTTGACCACGAAGGCAACGGCGCTGTAATCGCTGAAGACAAAGCAGAAATGCTGAGTCCTTTCTTAGGATTAAACTACCCAAGTTCAGATATTCCAAAACAAGCCAGACAACTGTATGCGTTAAATTGGCTGAGGTTAATCCCAGATATTAATTATCAACCAGTCCCCCTTGTTTCAGGAAATAATGCTGTCACGACCCAGCCCCGAAACCTGAGTTTCAGCGTATTGAGAAGCGTTTCTCCCATTCACATAGAATACCTGCAAAATATGGGCGTTGCAGCTTCGATGTCAATCTCATTAATCAAAGACAAAAAACTGTGGGGATTGATTGCTTGCCACAACTATACACCAAAACACCTCAACTATGAATTGCGCGCCGCCTGCGAATTTATCGGGCAAGTAATGTCCTTAGAACTGCAATCAAAAGAAGGAAACGAAGACTACGACTACAAACTATACTTAAAATCCATTCAAACCAAGATTTTTGAAGACATATCCACGTCCGAAAACTTGTCAGAAGTGTTAGTTAAATGTCAGCATAATTTGCTAGAAGCAGTCAACGCCCAGGGAGCAGCAATAGTATTTGGAGACAATTGCTATCAAGTAGGGCAAACACCTCAAGGAGAAGCGCTCAAATACTTAACTAATTGGGTGCAAAACCATTTAAATCAAGAAATTTTTTATACAGACTCGCTCACAAAATGCTATCCAGAAGCTGAGGAATTTAAAGACACAGCCAGCGGGTGTTTGGCCATAGCAATATCCCCGACTCAGAAAATATACGTTTTGTGGTTTCGCCCGGAAGTAATTAAGACCGTAAATTGGGCGGGCAACCCCAACAAACCAGTTGAAACCGATGAAGATGGCAACCCTCGACTGTCTCCTCGGAAATCCTTCGAGCTGTGGAAAGAAAATGTGAGGTACAAATCGTTGCCTTGGAAACAATGCGAAATAGACGCTGCATTGGAACTGAAAAAAGCAATGATTAATATAGTGCTGTGTCAAGTCGATAAACTCGAAAAATTAAATAGAGCACTAGAAGAATCAGTCGCCAGGGAACGGGAAAAAACTGCTAATTTAAAAACAGCGATGTCCGAGCTTAAGCGGGCGCAAACTCAATTGGTGCAAAGCGAAAGAATGTCAAGTTTGGGACAGTTGGTGGCGGCGGTAGCTTATGAAGTTACTAACCCGATTAACTTCATCTACGGCAATCTTAGCTATGCTAATGAATACAGTCAAAAAATGATCAATTTATTGCAGCTTTACGACCAGCACTATCCGTCGCCTTCGCCAGAAATTCAAGCACAAATAGAAGCAGTAGAATTAGAGTTCATAGTTGAAGACTTACCGAAGTTGCTGGGTTCAATGAAAGTAGGAGCTAACCGCATCCGCGAGATAGTTCAGTCGCTGCGAAATTTCTCTAGAATTGACGAAGCAGAGATTAAACCCGTTGACATTCACGACGGATTGGACAGCGCTTTGCTGATTTTGAGCAATCGACTCAAACCGAAGCCCGATCGCCCTGCAATTCATCTCATCAAAGAATATGGCTCTTTGCCTTTGGTGGAGTGTTACGCAGTTCAAATCAACCAAGTATTTATGAATGTACTGGCCAATGCAATTGATGCTCTCGAAGAGGCCTTTGTCAACAATAATTTATCCTCGCAAGCCGGGGACAAAGAAGAGCCAGTTAAGTACGGACAAATTCGGATTGTGACTGAACTTTGTCCGGGAAAAAAAGCCGTAGCAGTTCGGATCGAGGACAACGGTTGGGGTATGACCCAAACAGTTCACCAGAAAATTTTTGAGGCGTTTTTTAGCACAAAACAGGTGGGCAAAGGTGCGGGGATAGGTTTGGCGATTAGCCACGAAATTGTGGTAGAACAACACGGTGGCAAATTGACTTGCATTTCTGCCCCCGGAGAGGGAACCGAGTTGATTATTGAGATTCCCTTGAGCCAAATTCATCCGACACCAATTGTCAAGTGAAAAAAAGTCCGCGCTAGCGAAGCTATCCCAAAGGCTAGGAAATCGACCAAATTCAAAAATCGAAAATTAGATTAAAATACAAAAGCAGCTAAGTAGATTTGAGCCAATTCAGAGGAAGCTAGTATGACTGAAAAAAAAACCGCCCAATGGGATGCCGGCCGGTTTCTCAAAACCTTGGCTTATTTCGGCGTCATTCCCTTCATTGGCAGCATTAGCTGGCTGCAACAACTCTTTGGAAGCAGCAGCAAAACTAAAAAAGACCAACCCAAACTGGTACTGGTAGCCGGTGGCACCGGCGGCGTCGGGAAGCGAGTTGTCAAGCGGCTGCAACAGCGGGGATATAAAGTACGCTGCCTCGTCAGAGATGCTAAAAGAGCAACAGAAATTCTCGGCAAAAATGTCGAGTTAGTCGAAGGAGATATCACACTCCCAGAAACCCTAACACCGCTAGTAACCGAGGGCATAGAAGCAGTTATCTGCTGTACCGGCACCAAAGTTCAACCGATAGAAGGAGACACCCCAACCCGGGAAAAATATTATCAAGGCATCAAATTTTATATGCCGGAAGTTGTGGATGTTCCCGAAATAGTCGAATACAAAGGCATCAATAATTTAGTCCAAGCTGTTCGCAGCCAGGTAATTAAAGCAGGCGACAAAACAATTTTTGACTTCACAAAACCCAGCCAAGATTTGAAAGAAACTTGGGGTGCGCTAGACGATATCGTGATGGGTGGCACCAGTGAAAGTTCGATCGTACTTACAGACAATACGGCTATATTCACAGGCAATGTTTCTACTGCAAACTCGGGCGGCTTTGCTTCGGTGCGTACCCGCAACTTCGCTCCTCCGCTCAATCTCACAGGATTTAGCGGCCTCCAACTACGTGTAAAAGGGGACGGCAAGCGCTACAAATTGATTGTTCGCAACGAAGCTAAATGGGATGGAATTGGCTATTGCTATTCGTTTGATACTGTTTACAATATCTGGATTACTGTCACTGTTCCCTTTGATGAGTTAATTCCAGTATTCCGCGCCAAAACTGTCAAAGATGGCTCTAAATTTGATGCCAGCAGTATTTTTTCTTTTCAGTTAATGTTGAGTAAGTTTGAATATGATGGCGCGCTCAACCCGAAATTTACACCTGGTATTTTTCAACTGGAGTTAGAGTCTATTAAAGCTGATGGGGGACAGACTTTGCCACGATTGGTGATGGTGAGTTCGGCAGGAGTTACCCGCCCTGGCCGCCCTGGAATTAACTTGGAAGAAGAACCGCCTGCTGTCAGAATGAATGATATGTTGGGGGGGATTTTGACTTGGAAGTTGAAAGGGGAAGATTGTGTGCGATCGAGCGGCATACCTTATACTGTTGTCAGACCCTGCGCTTTGACTGAAGAACCGGGAGGCAAAGCTTTAATATTTGAGCAAGGAGACAATATTAGGGGCAAAGTCAGTCGGGAAGATATTGCAGAATTGTGCGTGGAGGCCTTGGAACAACCTCAAGCTTGCAACGTTACTTTTGAGGTGAAAGAGGGGGAAAATGCCAGTTCTCCCGGAGAGTGGCCGGCTTTGTTTTCGGGAGTTAAATAACATATCCCACTTCTTAGTAAAATGAGGTAGCCTTGCTGATTGGTAATTGCTAATTGCTAATTGAGAAAAAGTATCTCACCTGTCAGCATACCTCATCTATTTGAGAAATGCTATGTGACAATTAATGTTGAGTAAGATTAAATGAACCGCGAAGACGCAAAGGACGCGAAGGAAAAGAAAGAAGAAGATGCAGTTCTTCCTTCGCGCTCTCGGCGTCTTCGCGGTTTAATCATTCCGAGGTAACTGGATTTGGTATGATGAGTAAAACAATCACCAATAATTAATAACCAATAACTAATAACTAATTTATGTCTGTGACTTTTTCCCGACGCTCCTTGACGCCTTATTTGTTTTTGCTGCCGGCTTTATTTATTTTGATCTTGACTGTTTTATGGCCGGCGGTGCAAGCTTTTTATTTGAGTTTTACCAACTACGAATATGATTTAACTCAAATGCCGCAGTGGGTGGGTTTAAAGAATTTTAACAGGTTGTGGGCCGATCGCACATTTTGGCAAACTTTGACGAATACGCTGCTGTATCTCACCTGCGTTGTTCCTGTATTGGTTGTTCTACCGTTGGGAATGGCGATTTTGTGCAACCAAAAACTCAGGGGAATGAACTGGTTTCGAGCAGCATACTACACGCCGGCGGTGATTTCAATGGTTGTCGCCGGGATTGCTTGGAAGTGGCTGTTTGCTGAGACTGGACTGCTGAATCAGTTGGGGGAATTGTTGGGTTTACCTCCGGTTTCTTGGCTGGCTAATCCGAAGTTAGCAATCTTTAGCGTCATGGCGGTTACTATCTGGAAAGGATTGGGCTATTACATGGTGATTTATTTGGCAGGGCTGCAAGCTATTCCGGCAGAACTTTATGAGGCTGCTGCTATTGATGGTTCTGATGGTTTGGGAAAGCACTGGGATATTACTGTGCCGCTGATGAAGCCTTATTTAGTTTTAGTTGCGGTAATTTCTGCGATTTCTGCTACTAAGGTTTTTGAAGAAGTTTATATTATGACTCAGGGCGGGCCTCGCAATAGTTCTAAGACTGTGGTTTATTATCTTTACGAACGGGCTTTTAAGGATTTGGAAATTGGCTATGCTTGTACGATAGGGCTGGTTTTGTTTTTGCTAATTTTGGGTTTGTCGATTTTGCAAGTTAGCCTTCAGGGTTTGACTCGCAATGATTAAGATTTATGACGAATTAGAACTGACGCACTCCGGGCATCATAAACTCGGTTTCTCGTTCTCACTCCTGTTGCTCCCAGAACTTTCTTACATTCAGAAACCGGGTTGATTGGTCTAATTTATACTAATTTTAGAGTGAAATCTCCAAGTAATCCGATTGCTCACGGCTTTGGACAGGTCTTATTGGTGAAATCACAGGTATAAATATAGGGTTTCTGCCAGTTCAGAGGAATTTCTAATAAATCCCTGGTTCCGGTCATTCCCTGTCCCAGAAAGAGCAGCACAGCGATCGAGTTCAAGATCACATGGATAGTGCGCCAGCGATTTGAGCGGTCTTTGTAAATGTCTTGAATGATGGCAAGGGAGAAAACCATAATTAGCGCAGCGGCGATGCCAATGTAGTAGTGAGACCAATACCATTCATTGGTTCGCCGATAAACCCCATCTTGAGTGCCAAGAATCACCAAACCCGTACCTGTTAGGGTCGCAAATATGCCGCGCCATAAAGCAGGTGTCGCTCGATATAGCATGACCAAAGAGGCGACAGTTGCCACAAACATCAGGACAATGAAAATGACCTGAAAGGAGTTTTTACTCCAAACCTCCTTGCTCAAAATATGCTCAAAAATCGGGTAGGCTAGACCCAACAACGTCACTCCTACCACCGAACCTGACAGAATTCGACCTGCTTTGACGTGTTCTGAACCGACTACAGGTGGAATTTTGCTCTTGGTGTCGATCGCAATTTGCTTCCGACGCTGCATGGTTTGCCACGCCATATTGAGAACAATACCAAGCATAGGAAAAACAATCGCTACAGCTAAAATAGGATGCAGCAAAGCCAGAAAATCTTTAAATTCCATAAATCACCTTTTTGTTGAGGAGGGTTGGCTTCATCAACCCGGTTTTTGCGCTACATAATATCATACCCGGTGCTCTAAGCACAGTAAGTTTGTAGTCAGGACTAATAGCCATTATTCACCCTCATAGAGAGGATAGAAGCCCTGACTACAAACACGCTTTATGAAGGGTAACTCACCGGAAATGTTGATAAATCAGAAGATATATAGCCATCCTCGCATCATTTGTGAATTTTTTACTCCCTCCCCTTGATAAGGGGAGGCTTGGGGTGGGGTAAAAAATTTACGACTCCTGCAAGGATTGCTCTAGCAGTTGTCTATTGGGTGAGGTACAACTTTCTCAATTACGCAATTACAATTACCTTGTTCTCAGGGAAATGAAAACCGCTCGCGGTAGTGTCAGTGCCGGTTAGCCACTAATTACCTGCATGACTTTGAGCCTATATGTTACTAGCCTTTCAGTATTGAAGAACTCCTAGCGAGAGTGAAAGCACGTCTGCGCCGAACTCAAACAAATGACCCGGATAAGTTTTAATTTGAAGATATAATTTTGAACGGTTTAACCCGTGAAGTTTATCGAGGCAATCAATTAATTAAACTCACTGGAAAAGAGTGTGATTAGTTAGAATTTATGCTACGAAATCCCCATCAAGTGATTACCCGCTACCGAATTATAGAAAAAGTCTGGGATTACGATTTTATGGGCGAGTCAAACATTATTAAAGTGTATATTCGTGCGTTACGGATTAAATTAGAAGCAAGTAACGCCAAAGACCTGGTGCCTACTGTTCGGGGAGTTGGATACGTGTTGCGAGAGCAAAAGTGATGAGGGGCGGATTTACAAATACTTTGCCGATCAAGTATGGATAATGGTGAACCCGCTCCTATTCTACTACCTATTTTTTTGTAATAAATCAACCTAGAAATCCGGTCGTTCCTGATAATCTTCCGCAGAACTAGGGTCTAACTCCCAGCGACTTTCATCTCGATGTTCAAGCATATTTGTTGTGTTCAAAATAGCGCCATCGGCCATCTCTATGCCCGCAGCGGCTCCGAGTTCGTCAACCATATCCATGTCGGGAGTAGGTGCGGTTCCGCCCACCGATTGCTCACCAGTGGCACTTTCTTGTTCCGCAGCAGGATCGGCATCTTCGCCGCCGATTTGGGAACTGGTGGAAGAGTATTCCGAACTGTTGTCCTGCAAGGTTGTTATGTCGTCTTGGCTCAATCCCGGTTGATCGATGACGCCGGTACCGTAAGATTCGGTAATTTCTTGAGGCAATTCGCCCAAATTATCGCGTTCTGTTGTTTTTTTTGTGTTGCCTTTCTTTTGCTGTGCCACGAGACTTGCTCCTGTTTGTTTTTGAACTCAATTAAATTAAATAATGTCCGAATTTCGCTTGAGCTGAAATATTTTTATTAATTGCCAATGGGTGTTATTAAACGACATTATAAGGACTCTTTAATCTTTTAGCTTCTGTCCCAGGAAATATATTGATTCTGAGCAGCTATTTCATTGGGAATACAAAAAGCGATCGCCCTTTTCAAACGGGCGATCGCTTTTTAATGGAGAGGCTAATGCTATTCGGGAAAATCAGGAATTACCCATTTGGGGGGTTCCATCCGTTTCCTTCTCACCGCTTCCTCTGCTATTTCTAGCATTTTATCCAGAGAAGTATTTTCAATAAAGTTAGACGTTGCTTCTGCGTATTCCCGCTTCGGGCACTTGTCGCCCAGAACGCAGCCATTGACGCAAGCTACAGCACAATCGACAGTGTTCTCCACCATAACTTTTTTCCTTTCACGGTTCCAACAACTAGCAGGCAGATGCTCTGGGTTAATTTGTCAAGAGACTGCTCTACATCTTTATTTTACTTTACAAATTGTCATCCAAGGTCGATCGCTAGGGCAAAACTGTTATAAAATCAAAGCAACCTACCTAATCTGCCGATCGTGAGTAATTTTCTGCGGCGCTTAAAACTTTTACCTTGGCGAGAAATGCTGCAAATTGCCGCCCTCGTCAACTGCATCGTGGTTGGATTGGAGTTATTTTTAGCCTGGGGTTTCACGCAATCGCGGCCAATCCGCAAGGTCGTGACGCTTCTTTACGGCCCCTCCCTCGGGACATTGATACCTTTCGCTGCTGCAGTGGGAATGGGAGCTTTAGCAGTGTACTTTTTAGAGTATTGGCAACAACAATTTTTGCTCAACCGAATTAGTTTGTGGGTTTTAGTTTTCTGCGTGCTCTTGGGTTTGGTGGTAAAGTCATTCCTGCCCATACCTCCTTTATTAGCAAGTTTATCTGAAGCTGCACTAATCGGAGTTACGGTGGGAGTTTTTTGGAAGGGTCGGCCTTATTGGCGATAGTTATGCCATTTTAGATTTTAGATTAGCCATGACTGATGAATCTCGTGGTTTCGAGCTTGTCTAAAGTGGCATTCTTTTTTGAAGATAGTATCATTAGTAATTCGTCATTGGTTATTAGTCTATATGTAGGGTGCGCCTCGGCGCACCTTACCGCTTAAAACAAGAAATTCCTTCTTCCTTGTTCCTTCCATCCGTTAAATGCGTTACCGAATCCGTTGCCAAACTTCCTTCTGCTTATGGCAGCCAAAAATCGGGAATGAATGTTTTAGTCAAACTGCGAGTAAACTGATTAATCTTTCTCCCGATTTGAATGTGCGGTTCGTCAGCTTCCACGGAAATAATTGTCGCTTTTTTCCCAAGTCCGAAACGCGAAATTACTAAATTGGCCGCCTCCAAGCCAGTAACATAAGCCTTTTCCTGCGACCAAGAACCGTGCCGGGTCACAACCCAATCGCCGCTCATCAATACATTATCATAACTTGTTACCGCAGGCAACAAATACTGATAGCTGCCCGGGGCAAAATGCGTCACCGCCCGCGACAGCCGAATCGCGCTGCTGTCAATTACTTTTGCCTCCCGAAAAGCCGGAATGCAAGTCGCTAAATCCCGCTGAACTAAGGAAACAATTTCCTCATCTTTCAGGGGAATTAATTGATTTGCGTGATAAAAGTCAGCTTCCACAACTGTTCCCGGTTCGTCTCGAAATTCGTCGTGCAAAGCATTCAAATCAAAAAACGTCCAACCTGTAGTTGAACTAAATCCAAAACAGGCATTAGAAGGCAGCGGAATGTCAATTTTTCGGTCAAACCACAGGCGAACAGCTAACACGTCAACTGCACCCAAGTTCATCGCGTCCCGAAACTCTTGGCGACTTTGCAATGCTGGGCTGCTGCTGATAATTTTTTGCATTCCCGTGACACCAACTGCAAAAATAACTGCATCGGCATCGAAGGTTTCTTCGCCACAAACAACGCCTGTGGCTCTGTTGTGGCTGTCAACTACTAAGTCAGTAACTCGCTGCTTGGTCAATACTTTTGCGCCTAGTTTTTCCAGGCGATCGACCCAGGGACGAAAGATTTTTTCTCCCACAGTTCCGCGACACCAAACTACATCAAAATCCGGTTGGTGTGCTAATATGAAATAATAGAGCATTCCCAAAGCGGCGGCAGCAGAACACTGTTCTCCTGGTGCAAATAACCCTACTAATAACATCGGTTCAAAAGCATCACGGTACAGTCTTGCAGAAACGCCAAACTGTTTGAATAGTTCGCGGGCTGTGACGCGATCGTACCTGCGCCAAGCTTCGTCGGAATTGTCGAAATCGAGGACGGCGTAAAGTAAGGGCAAGGCTGAAAGCCGATCGACTAATGGCAGCCTTTTAAATCTGGTGTAAAGAAAGGTTCCTAACGGTGTGGGAAGCCGCGGTTCGTCTTGAAAAATCGGCGATTCTACTTCCAATCCGGCCGGTGAATACTGACAAGAACGAGTCCAAGGCGTGAAGGGATCGAGTCCTAATTGCTTGACTAAGGAAAAGATATTTTTGTAGGGATACCAGAAGCCATGAATGCCTGCTTCTACGGAACGCCCGCCGGCGGTTTTCCACCCTGCAACTAAGCCACCCGGATAAGGGCCAGCTTCTAACAGGGTGACATCATAGCCTTGCTGGGCTAGGTGATAGGTAGCGCCTAAACCGGCCCATCCCGCACCGACGACGACTATTTTTGGAGTTGACGATTCTGCTGACATTGCGTACCTCTGGATAATTTATTAATGATGACATAATTCATAAAATGCGGATTTGATATAAAATGTGTTGCATTATGTGCTAAATTTCGCTTGAGTGAATAATGAGTGTCAAAAACCGCCAGCAAACTAACCTGTTGCTGCTCTTATTTCCCGCTACCGCATGGCTGATGGTTTTCTTCATTTTGCCCGTGCTAATTGTACTGTTGTACAGTTTCTTAGAACGCGGTACATACGGCGGCGTTACTTGGATATTTACTCTCAGCAACTACCAGCGTTTGTTCAGTGGACTTTTCTTAGGAGTAATTGGACGATCGCTCTGGCTGGCTTTTCTGACAACCGCCGCTTGCTTGTTAGTTGGCTATCCCCTAGCATTCTTCATCGCCACCCGTTCTCCTCGCTGGCGAAATGCTTTGCTTTTGCTGGTAATTATTCCATTTTGGACTAATTTTTTAGTGAGAACCTACGCCTGGATCATACTCTTACGCAGCGAAGGAGTAGTTAACACAGCCCTGCAAAGCCTGCAAATTATTAGCGAACCGTTAAATTTGCTTTTTACGCCTTTCGCTGTGGCGATCGGTCTTATTTACGGCTATTTACCTTTCATGGTTCTGCCTTTATATTCTAGCATAGAACGCTTCAATTTTTCACTGGTAGAAGCAGCTCACGATTTAGGAGCAAATGATATTCGCACTTTCTGGCGGGTATTTTTACCATTAACAACTCGCGGTATTGTTGCAGGATCTATTTTAGTTTTTGTTCCCGCAGTCGGCGCTTTTATCACACCGGATATATTGGGCGGTTCTAAAACTGTTATGGTGGGAAATTTGATTCAAAATCAGTTTATGAAAGCCCGCGATTGGCCTTTTGGCTCGGCGCTTTCGATGCTGTTGACGGTAATCATATTGATTCCGGTTTTAATTTACTTCCGCGTGTCTGACGAAACCCAATAGTAAGGTGTGAAATGGGCACCTTACTTGGATTTTAGCTAAAGAAATCCACCTACCAACTCAATTTGCTGCAATTGAGACAAGATATCGGCTTCCAAGTCTTTCAGACGTTTAGTTTCAGCGAGTATGTCAATTTCTCGCGATTGTTTTTGAGCGAGCAAACTATCTAACTCGGCTTTGCGAGAATTGATATCAGCATTCACGCGATCGCACACCTGTTCTTCGTAAGTATCAAAACATTTCCTGACTGCTTGATAAATATATTGCGACTGTTCTTGAGCAATTTGTGGCAGATATTTGACAAACTCTGTTTTAGTCGCAGAAATGAACTGTTGGCGAACATACTCTGCTTGCAATGCTACAACACCTGTAACTACCAGAATTCCACCCAAAACAGAAAGAGTTAAAGAGGCAAAAACTACACCTATAATATTTAGCACAAGCGTCACCATGACACAAGCCAAGACACTCTGCCAAAACATATTGAAAGAATGGATACCTCTGTTGAGGTTGTCGGGAATCGAGGAAAACATATCTATTGCCACCTCAGCCCAAGTCGAGTTTTCTTCATGCTTGTAGCTATGTCCGACGGCGTAGAACCGGTAGCCTAACAGCTTCTTATTCATAGCCTCTACTACTCGTTCATATTCAATTCGAGAATCGGCTGCTTTTTCCTCCAGTTCAGAGAAAGCAGAGGCTATCTTCTGTTTGGCAATGAATTCCCAAGCAGCGAGGCGATCGTTCATATATCGCTCGAAAGCACGTTTGAATGAGGTATAGAACATGGCCCGGTTGTTTTTGTCGAGAAATTGCATGAAATCTAAATCGGGCTGAGTGCTTAAAAAATCCTGTTCAAAGGTGTTCTCTAAATCCAGGATATAGGTACGGAAAGAATCACCTATTTCTTGGGAAGTTTGCTCGCGGGCAGTTCTAATTTGTTGCTGGAATTTATTACCAATTTCAGACAAATTTGCGAAGTCAGACTGAATCGAATCAATTTTCTCTTTCAATTGATCGACAGTTTCATCTAACAAAGGAATGCGGCGGGAGATTGCTGCTTGAAAGCGATTGCAAGCTTGAAGGGCGATCGCTCTTGCTTGTTCCCGTTCAGCAGCAGCTCGTTCCCCAGTCAGAAAATGATTGAGAGCCGCAAGAAACTCTACAAAGCCAGTGCCTTCTAAAGTAGCTTCTGAGTTTTTCAAACGACTACGCAAGGCATTGAGAGCAGAAATCTCAAATACTCGATCCTGATAAATATCCCGGCCCCGATCCTGACAATATTCACTCAGATTAGTCTGGAAAACTCGACGCAGTTTGTCCTCTGCTACTTGCAGTGCCTCAGTGTCTTCTGGATCGACCAGTCCCTCTCGAATTCTATCCCAAGAATTGACTATGAAGAAGATAGTTAAACCTCGGTCTTTGAGGTAATTCTGGAGATAGCGGCGTTCCTCCAGCGTGCAAGGTTGAGACGCACTCAACACAAAAAGTATGGCGTGACAGTTGTAGATATAGTCGAGAGTAAGCTGGTTTCGCGCTTCCGTATCATTCAGTCCGGGGCTGTCCACAAATTCGATTCCTTTGGCTAGCAGCGGTAGCGGATGTTCTACCACCGCATGACTGATATCTGGAAAAGCTAACTGTTTGCCTCGCTCTAGAATTTTTGCTTCTTCTGGAGCAATTGTATAGCGCTGCTTAAACTGCTGAAAATCTATTTCCTCTGGTTGTTTGCTATCGTTATAGTAAATCGTCGCTTTCTCTGCTGTACCGTATTTCAGCACCGTTAACAAAGCAGTACAGGGAGTGACATCACTGGGAAGTAAATTTTGCCCTAGCAAAGCATTGAGAAATGTACTTTTTCCCCGCTTCATATCCCCTAATACTAAAAACCGAAAGACTCCTTGGCGCAAATTTTCACTTTGCTGGATGAGACGTTCAATCTCTTTAGAGAGTCCTAGTTTTCCAGATGTATTTTCTGCTTGTGATTCAGCTTGGGTGAGATTTTGGGCGATATCCTCCAACAAAGCTGCTATCTCGTTGCGAACTCTGACAAGGCGATCCAAGTTATGAAGCCAACCAGCCGCTTTTTCTTGACTGCTCATGGGTCTTCCCTCGAGTAAGGTCTAATTCGATATTATCACCTTGACAGATCTAAATTTAGGGTAAGATGCCCAAATGACTAATGACTAATCACTCATGACTAAACTAGACTTGCTCGTGCGGGCGATCGGCAAAAAGTGGCTTTGGGTACAAGCTGTACTAGCATTAGCCTTTCTTTACTTGCCAATTCTCATCTTAATTATTTACTCCTTTAACGCCTCCAGATTCAATGCCGTTTGGCGCGGCTTTACCCTCGATTGGTACCGCAGTTTGTTTAGCAATGCAGGCACGACGATTGCTACCAGTAGCAGCGCCGGAATCTGGACAGCACTCAACAACAGCTTGCTAATTGCAGCTATTTCGACTGTGTTAGCAACCGTTTTTGGTACAACCATCGCGCTAGCACTGGAACGCTTTCATTTCCCGGGGCGCAAAGCAGTAGAAGCTTTACTGTTTTTGCCGATTATCATGCCCGAAATTACGATCGGCATTTCGCTGCTAGTTTTCTTTACCCTAGTATTTCGGATCCTCGAAAATCTCACGGGAATTCGCCTCAACCTCGGCTTACCTACTGTAATTATCGGTCACGTTGTCTTTAATATTTCCTTTGTGACTATTACTGTCAGGGCGCGTTTGGCAGAACTAGATCCTCAATTAGAACAAGCAGCTTTTGACTTGGGCGCTAACGAATGGCGGACTTTTTGGCGGATCACTCTCCCTCTGATTTGGCCCGCTATTTTCAGCGCGGCACTGCTGGCTTTTACTCTGTCGCTAGACGATTTTGTCGTGACATTTTTTACCACCGGTGTCGGTTCCATGACGCTGCCGTTATTTGTTTACGGTCTGATAAAATTCTCAGTGACACCAGCGATTAATGCCATTTCAACTTTGATGTTGTTGGCTTCCTTGTTGCTAGTTCTATCATCGTTAAAGGTTCAGAAAACTTAAAATTTTTACTTTTATGTGTCATAATTATTTTCGTCTGCAACTAACACAACCTATGAAACGCCTGCTGACTTTCCTACTTTTGTTTGTGATGAGTGCAACGGTGGCTTTCGGCTGTAGCCCCACAGGTGGCAACCAGCAGCAAGTGCTCAGCATTTACAATTATGCAAGTTATATCGCCCCAGAAGCGATCGCCCAATTCGAGAAAGAGAACAATGTTAAAATTCAATATGACACTTTCGAGAACAGCGACGCACTCTATGCCAAACTCAAACAGGGAAACCCCGGTTACGACTTAATATTTCCCGCCGATTACATGGTGAAAATCATGATCGCAGAAAATATAATTGAGCCGCTGAATTTAAACAATATTCCCAACCAAAAAAACCTAGAACCTAAGTTTATTAATCAAGCTTTTGATCCGGGGAACAAATATTCCCTGCCCTACCAGTGGGGAACGATGGGAATTGGCTACAACTTGAAAGCAACCACGGGCGATATCAACAGTTGGGCGGCGATGTTCGACCCGAAATATACCGGAAAAGTCGCGTGGCAAGACGACGCCAGATACACATTTGCAGGAGTTTTAATGTATTTAGGATTTGATCCAAATACAACCAACCCCGAAGAGATTAACAAAGCTCGCGATTTGCTGATTAAAAGTAAAAATATCATTGCAGCTTTTGTCCCCGACACGGGGCAAAATATGCTAGATCAAGGAGAAGTTAATTTGACAATGGAATGGAGCGGCGATATTTTCCAAGTGATGACAGAAAATCCTAATATCCGTTACGCTATTCCCAAAGAAGGAACAATCATTTTTTCTGACAACATGGCAATTCCCAAAGGTGCGCCCCAGAAAGAGTTAGCGGAGAAATTTATTAACTTTATTTTGCAGCCCGAAGTCGGCGCCCAAATTTCCAATTTTACCCACTTCGGATCGCCGAACAAAGCAGCAATCGATCAAGGTTTAATCGACCCGAACGATTTGAAAAATCCTCAAATTTACCCGCCGGCTGACGTGTTTGGCAAAATGAAATTATTGCAGGATGTCGGGAAAGCAACTGCATTGTACGATCGAGCTTGGACGGAAGTTAAAGCAGGGGCCGGAAAGTAGATATAAAACAGGTTTCTGCCCGGGCTGGTTCACTTAAATTTTTAGTTTGCATTGAAGTTGCACCATCGTCAAGAACGGGCTCTCCGGCCCGTTCCACAAAACTTAATTTTCTTGTGGAACCAGCCGGAGAACCCGTTCCTAAACAAGTAATTGAGAATGGTGCAAGATATCAGTTTAACGGGACTCGAACTCAAATTTTTATTACTCACACATACTAACACAATGCACTCTGTCGAGGTTTTAGAAGTTTCCAAAATATTTAAAAGTGTCCGCAGTAAAGATTTCTTAGCTGTAGATAACATCAACCTAAAAATTTACGATCGAGAATTCTTTTCTTTACTCGGCCCTTCTGGCTGCGGCAAAACTACAACTTTGCGAATGATCGCTGGTTTTGAAATTCCCACAGCCGGGGAAATTTACATTCACGGCCAACCGATGCAAAATCGCCCGCCATTTCACCGCCCAGTAAATACGGTATTTCAAAACTATGCTTTATTTCCGCACATGACAGTAGCACAAAATGTCGCTTTTGGGTTGGAAATGGAGAATATGCCTCAGACAACAATTCGCGATCGCGTTGCTGATGCTTTAGCATTAGTACAGTTAACCGAGGTAGGAAAACGCTATCCCCGCCAACTGTCAGGGGGACAGCAGCAGCGAGTAGCATTAGCAAGAGCATTAGTCAAACAGCCGTCTGTTTTGCTATTGGATGAACCCCTAGGAGCGCTGGATTTGAAATTGCGTAAAGAGATGCAATTAGAATTAAAAAAAATGCAGCGAAAATTGGGAATTACGTTTATTTATGTAACTCACGATCAGGAAGAAGCGCTAACGATGTCGGACAGAATTGCAGTGATGGATGGAGGAAAGCTGCAACAAGTCGGCACGCCTGTTGATATTTATGAATATCCTAAAACGCGGTTTGTTGCTGATTTTATTGGCGACAGCAATTTTTTAAGTGGTCGAGTAGTAGAAAAGCAAAACGGTAAAATAATCGTGTTGGTTGACCAGCAGTTGCCAGTGTTAGTTGCGACAGCAGAAGATATGCCCGCTGGCAAAGTTGTCACCCTGGTGTTGCGTCCAGAAAAAGCTGCTATTTATCCGGCTAATTATGACGATGAAAATAGCTGGCCGGGAATAGTAGAAGAGGCTATTTATATTGGCACTGATACGCGCTATACGGTGCGGTTGACTGCTAAAAGTTCGATCGCCCTTCGCCGACAAAACTTGCACAGAGATGACTTGCAGCGACACCAAGTCGGCGACAGCGTTCGAGTCGCAGTGCCGCCGGAAAGTATCTACATCGTTTGACACTCAAGCGGGCTGAAGCCACTGAGATTATGCAGACAGAGTAAGATTAGGTACTGTCCGAAGTCTAACTATCGCTACGGTCGTCAAGCACCGTCTAACCCGTAAGGTTAAGTCCAAGCTACATGACAGTAGAAGACTTAGTTGAGATTTTGGAAGATTGAGGGGCAGACTGAAGATACGATTCCTTCCCGGTAGAAGATAATCTACTTCTTACTTCTGCTTCCTCCTTCTTCCTTCGTGTCTTCGCGGTTCAATAATATAGACAGTATTGGTGCTAAACTCGCGTTTGACTTTGCAAAATTTCCTCCAACAGTCGCTCTTGACTTTTCGCAGGTTCCTTGCAAGTTAAACACTCGCAAACTAACCCGATAACACCTTCAGGCAAATCAGCCTCAATCTGACAGACAGCAGTCGGATAATACTGCGAAATCAACCCGGAAATCTGGTCTGGTGACGTGCGAATCAGGGTAGAATGCTGATACCAGTCGATCGCCGAAAGTAGACTCGGACAAGCTTGCGGAGCATCTTGCACAATACTGCTGAAAGCTTGCAAACCTTGCTCCGCGCGATCGAGATATTCTAAATTCGGGCCCAGCAGTGCGAGACGAACCAAAGAACCGATCGCAATTCCATTCGCCGCCGGAGTTGCATTGTCTATATAGCTGCGTTCCCGCACCAACAAATCTCCGCTAGCATCCTTAGCAGTATTGTAATACCCTCCCAATTCCACGCTCCACAAAAACTCATCAAACTCTTCTTGCACCTGCACAGCTTTCTCCAACCAAAACTGAGAGTTCGGCAACTGTTTTGCCTCTTCGCCGTTTCCTAAAGTCAAACTCGCTTGATGCAAATCCAACAAAGCTTTCACAAACAAAGCATAATCTTCCGACTGCGCGGTTACAGCAGATTGTCCGTCATAATTCAACCGCTGAAATCGGCCATCCGTCCACTGATTTTCTAAAATAAAATTAGCAGCTTTCACAGCTAATTCCAAATATTCCCAATTTCCAAAAACAGCCGCAGCGCGGGCCAAACCCGAAATCATTAAGCTATTCCAAGCAGCAATCATTTTCGTGTCCGTAACTGCGGGAATTCTACCCGGCCAACTGTCGTTTTTAGCTTCTTGATTGTTGCGGGCTGGCGGAAAGGTTTTTACAGTCTCGGGATTGCCACCGTAGCGAACAGCAAAGAGTTTAGCCAAAGCCGTTTCTACCGTGTCGCTCTGTTTTCCCGGATGGCGGCGCTGCAATACATTTTGACCTTCAAAATTGCCGCTGCGACTAACAGTAAACTGTGCTTTTATTTCCGTTAGTTCCTCAGCCGTTAACAGTTGTTCCAGTTCGGCATAAGTCCAGACATAAAATGCTCCTTCTTCCGGTTCAAGTTCTTCCGAAGTGTTAAAGCTGTCAGCATCCTGTGCGGCATAAAAATAGCCTGTTGGCGCGGTCATTTCTCGCTTCAACCATTCTACTGTCCCCGCGATCGCAGTTTCAAAAGCAGGCTCTTGTATTCCCGCACTCCACAAATTCGCTAAATACTCAACAATTTGACCGTTGTCGTAAAGCATTTTTTCAAAGTGTGGCACCGTCCAAGTCGCATCAACCGTGTAGCGGTGAAATCCGCCTGCTACGTGGTCGTAAATGCCGCCCAATGCTAAGTCTAATCCGCGCTGAGTGCAGACTTGTTTGCTGTCGTATTTTGATTCAAAATTAAATCGGGTTCCCCGCAGTGCTAGTTCAGCATAAGGTATCATCGGAAAACTGGGGCCTGGGTTGTGGCCGGCAACAATTCCGGTGTTGATTTCTAAGCCTTTTTGAAAGATTTCGCGATTTAATTCTGCCGTTACTCCTGACAGCGCTGCCGTCTGTTGGAGGTTGCCTAAAATCTCTGCTTTGAAGGATTCTACTTTGCCTTTTTCTGTGTCGTAAAAGCGGCGAATTGCTTGCAAAACTTCTAAAAATCCCGGCCGTCCGTAGCGCGGTTCTACAGGGAAATAAGTGCCTCCGTAGAAGGGAACTCGCTCGTCTGGAGTCAGAAAAACGTTGAGCGGCCAACCGCCTTGACCGGTCATCATTTGCAAGGTTTGCATATAAATGCTGTCGATATCCGGGCGTTCTTCGCGATCGACTTTTATCGGTATAAAATGCGAATTCATGTATTCGGCGATCGCGCCATCGGAAAATGCTTCCCCTTCCATCACAGTACACCAGTGGCAGCTAGAGTACCCAATTGACAGGAAAATCGGTTTATTTTCGCTCCGGGCCGCTTCTAGGGCTTCGTCGCACCAGGGCCACCAGTCGATCGGATTTTCGGCGTGTTTCCGCAGGTAAAGGCTTTGGGATTGAGCAAGACGGTTGACCATAATCAAATATACTTTTACTCGTGCTGGGTAAGCTTGTCAGTCCTCTAGCAGTTTAGCGCGAGATGTTTTAGTTGAGTTGTTGCTGATAATTATGTTTTAATATTATGGCTGAGTATATCGATTTAATATGAGCTTATCATCTCGGAGAACCTTCAATCAACAGCTCGGACAATTTTTGTTGAGTGCTGCTGTTCCTCCTGCTGTTATCAAACTGATCCAAACTGAATCCTCGGAACAAGCTTTAGTAGAAACTAATCTTAACAATTTTCTGGCTAAAGCAGACCCAGAAATAGAATTATTAGTCCCAACATTTTTAGGTAATGACAAGCGCCGCTTTTACGGCAGAGGTGTTCCGAAAAGCTTGAATTTAATCGACAAATTTCAACTAGGCGGCGGCCGGACTTTTCTGGGAAGGCGGTCTGTATTTTGGAGCGGTGCCGGTTGGACAGGACAGCCGACAATTACCAGAGACGGGGGAAAAACTTATTTAATTATAGGTGCTTATGACCACAATTTGCGAAAAATAGATATTGCTACCAATAAAGAAGTTTGGCGCTATAAATTTGATGATGTAATCAAAGGATCATCAACAATTTATATCGATGAAAAAGGGAGCGCTGAAAACAGAATTGTGATTTTGCAAGGCAGCCGCAGTGGGGGTGGTGGCAAAAGTGTCGTGCCGAGTTTTAGGGCAATATCTTTTAGAACTGGCAAGGAACTTTGGAAATTAGACATCAGGAAAACGCCCAGCTACAGCCGGGATAATGACAGCAGCGCTTTGGATCTCGGCGGTGGCGTTTTGTTCAATGCGGGGGAAAATGCGATCGGCTATTTTCTCGATAGTTCCACAAGCAATGCAAAAATCAAACAAGGCATCAAGCAGCCCAATATCTTGTCGGAAGTACAGCTTTATGCAGCAGCAGATATCAGCAAGCACCGCGGCAACTTGGTAGCGGAATCATCGCCATCAAGGCTCAAAGATAGAATTTTTATAGCTGCTGGTTCCGGTCATATTTACGGTATTAGCATTGAAACTAAAAAGATAGTCTGGGATTTCTATACAGGTTCTGATTTGGACGGAAGTGCTGTAATTTCTAAATCAGGTAAACTGTTTTGTGCCATTGAGAAACAATACATTCAGGGCAACGGCGGAGTGCTGAAGTTAAATCCAAACAAGGAACCGAATGCCAGTGTTGAATGGTTTTTGCCGACTGGAAATCGCCGAGTTTCTAGCTGGGAAGGCGGGATAATTGGCTCGGTGGCGTTGAATGACGAGTACAATTCAGGGGAGTTTCCGGCGCTGTTTGCCACAAATGCACTCGACGGCAATTTGTACATCGGTTCCCAAGATATGATTACAGGTAAAAAAACTTCTGTGCCTTGGCGAAACCAGTCTTACGATACTCCGGTAATAGTCTTTAAAAAAGCGATTGGTTCTTCAATTTCGACTCCGATTTTTACCGATGGCAATAAACTGATCAGTGCGGGATACAACGGTGTTTATTTGTTCAATTTGAATTGGGAAAGAGCGAAGTCGGGGGATCAGAATGCTTTGAAAAATGCTAAAGGGGAGTTTTACCGTTTGAAAGTAATAGAATCGGGGAGATTTAAGCCGGGTTTGTCCTTTGAGGCGACGCCTGTAGTTTGGGACGGAATTGTGAGGATTTGCGCGAGGGATGGCTGGATGTATACTTTGGGGTGAACTACCTACAGTCTTGGCGACTGTCGGAAGTGCGATCGCATCCTCATTTTCTAGATGTTGAAATCCGCCAATGCCACTACCTGCCGTTTAACTGCGCTTATCGGAAACCTGTTATAGCAATCCTCGCATCATTTGTGAATTTCTTACTCCCTCCCGTTAGTAAGGGGAGGGTTAGGGTGGGGTAAAAAATTTACGCCTTATTTAGGATTTATATCGCAGCAGTGCACGAGCTTGATTGGTCGCTGTTGATTTTACGAAGGTGGGGCTTGGGATTGTCGCTGAATGCTGGGAATGTCGATCGAACTGAAGGGGAAGAGTACGAACAAGCGTTTCAGCGGCGGCGGTTGAAGAAACAGGTGGGACAGTGAAAAGCGCTTTTTATCGGTATAAAGTGCGAATTTATGTATTGGACGGCGCGATCGCAAAATGCTTCACCTTCCATCACCCTAAACCAGTTGCAGCTACAGTAGCGAATTGAAAGAAAAATCGGTTTATTTTCCCTGCGGGCCCTTTCTCAGGCTTCGTCGCACCAGACCCACCAGTCGATCGGATTTTTGGCGTGTTTTCGCCGATAAAGGGTTTGGGATTGAGCAAGACGGTTGACCATAATCAAATCCACTTGAACCTTTGCTGGGTCAGCTTGTCAGTTCTCTAGCAGTTTAGCGCCAGATGTTTTAGCTGAGTTGTTGCTGATAATCCTGTTTTCAGATGAGCGCTGATCATTTATATGTCAAATTAGTCGATCATGTCGGAGAACCTTCAATCAACTCCTGGGAAAATTTTAGCTGACTGCGACGGTTCCTCCTGCTGTCCTCAAACAGTGCCAAACTGAATCTGGGAATTGACGAGTGAGAAACCCGCTTAAACCTTGATAGTTAGAGGGTTTAGGCTCTTGAACCTCCCTCAATAGAGTAGTAATTATCACAAGTTTATTGACCATTTTGATGGTAGCGAACACGAACAATCCTGATTAGACCCTGCAAAAAGTCTAAAAATTAGCGATCGCACACACACATTTTTTTGATGACAAGCTACTCAAACTCTTACTGCGTCAAGTATTTCTACTTGCTTATCACCCGTTAAATCTTGGAATCGAGCTTTTTCGGAAAAATAATATTAACCAATTTTTAGCGAAAGCAGACCCAGAAATAGAATTATTAGTCCCAACATTTTTAGATAACGACCACCGCGCCTTCTACGGTAGACGCAGGACAGTTTCATTCTCTTGTAGGGGCAGCAAAGAGTGGCTGCCCCAATCCCACCAAATGCCTAACAAATCCTGGATGGGTCTGGTCGGCATTCTGGGCACGACCCGTACAAAAAGCTGGTTTCCGTGAGAATGAAACAGCCCTGACGGTAGAGGTATTCCGAAAACTATGTCCCAGAAAGTCGAGTCGTCCCTTTACTTGGCCAAAGTTCCGGCGTCACAGATAATAACGACCACCGAAACCATTGGTCTCTAAACTGAGATGTTGCACCATGATCAACAAGCCTGTTTTGGGCGGCCTCTCCTGCCCAACCCCTACTCCCCACAAGAAAACTCATTCTTTGTGGAACGGGCCGGAGAGCGGGTTCTTGATAATGGTGCAACATATAAGTCTAAATGGCGCTGGTTGCTGAATCCGAAAGCGAGAATCGACGCACCGAATATGATCCAAGATTTTGTCCTGAGTTATAGTCCAGATTCCGCAGCTTCAACTGTCACCATCGGTTATTACCTATTTTTACCCAGCAATCAAGCTAGCACTTAAACTTTTATACCGTACATTAACGGATAAAAAACTTTTTAAGGGCATAAATTAGAGCTTTAAAACACATTTGTCCGTAATTATGCTGTGTGAAAACTCAGGTTAGGAAGGTGGGTTATAGCTTTTTGAAAGAGAGAAAAGTCAGGAGTAAAATCCGGGTGGCAGCACCCCTATTTTTTGATGCACGCCATAGGAAAGAGCTAGCTAGAAGCCATCAATTTAGGCATTTTGCCTAAATCCAATCAGCGTATTCTCAATCTTCATCGAATCTTTATCAAACCTACTTGCATTAACTTGTGCTTCGGTTTAAATTGAATATGTGAAGGAAAAAAACCTGCTTCCAGTCAACTTAAAAAATAAAGGTGTCAACCATGAAATTCCAATTAAACTTAGTCAAATCTATTTTAGCTGTTGCCGGTGTCGCCGCTGTTAGTGCAGTCTCAGCAGCACCTGCCTCTGCCTTTAGCTTTGGTAATATCGTTGGTGGGGATACGCCGGGAGATGCCTATGCAAATAGCTTTTCATTTGACGTAATTGACGAGGGTACATCAGTTCTTTTTAACATATTCAACTCGGGAAATACTGATGCCTCTAGTATGTTTATCGGTAAAGTTCTCTTTGATGATAATGGCTATCTGTCTAATGCCGTCGCTAACATTAATAACACTGGCAATGTAGCCTTTACTGGTGGTGCTAGTAGCGATCAATTGCCTCAAGCTGGTACTGGCTTCACCACAGACTATTCCTTCACAAGGGATAATGGTGGTGGTAATAAATGGGCTGTCCAAGGTAGCGAAAGTTTGGGCGTGAGGTTTACTGGAAATTATGCTAACGTAGTTTCCGCTTTGAATACCGGTGCCTTAAAATTAGGTTTGCACGTTCAAGCCTTACCAGGTGGTAAAAGCGATTCTTACATCAGCACCATCAGCACTAGCAACACTGAAGCTACTCCTGAACCTTTAACAATGCTTGCTGCTGGAGCCGCTGTTGGTTTTGGTGCTATGTTCAAAAAGCAACGCGCTCAGGCTCAAAAAGCTGAATAGGCGATCATTTGAACTGGTTTTCGATTCTGGCTTGATGCCAAACTAATTATTTTATGTTCGAGCTAAAAACCTGGTTTCACCAAGAAACCAGGTTTCTTAGTATCTGATAGCGCGCCACCGTGAAAACCCGAGACTTGAAAGCCTATCTCAAGGGAGCATCTCATATTTGTTGTAAAAACACTTCTTCTGGCTCCTTCCTTCTTCCTCTTTTCTCCTAGCTCCTGGCTCCCCTTTCTAGCTTTGCTGCAAAAGTGAGATGCTCCCCATCTCAGTCAAATCCCCCTAGACAGCGCATTTAAGAACTACCGTAAGGCTGTTTCTGAAGCATTTTCGATATATACCAATCCTTGCAGGAGTCGTAAATTTTTTACCGCACCCCAACCCACCCCGAACCCGCTCTGAGGAAGAAATTCACAAATGATTTAGGATTGCTATAAAGACACTGAGATTCTTGAAAAGCAGAGAATCACCCTTGAGCATGGCTCGAACTCTAACTCGCTCAGCCGTATTTACTCAAACCTCAGTGTCACACCATGCGCGGTGCTAATTGCGTCTACTCTCAAGAAATCCCACCCTCAATGAGGCTACTTATTTTTAATTTTTGTTGATTCACTCCCTTTTTAGTATTTGCTTACAGGGGCCAAGTAAGTAAGCGCTAGGCATCCAACAAATCATTTCCAGTAGCAGTCTTTTCAATAGGTGTCCTAATGCTGAGCTATGCGTGGCCTCTGAGTCTCACCCTCCATCAAATTCCCGAGTGTCTACTAACATCATCTCCCAGATTTACGGCTTTTAAAATCCCCGATTCCTTTCCGTAGGAGGGCTTCAATCTACTGAGTTGTCCACATCACCTACTATTTTTATGATATGATCTAACAAGAGTCTGGACTGTTTTTAGTTCCTAGTCTGAAACCCTAGATTTTCCGTTGGTACTTCGATTGCCGAATCGCCGGGAAACCCTTATTCTAGGGTTTGCAATCAAAAACTGTCCCCAGCATGGCTCTCCTCAATCAACTAATAACTAATATCTAAAATGTTCAAGAGAAAACTTTTTTGGCTCATCATTATCGCCACAGCTTTAGTAACTCTGAATATGACACTCCTGTGGAAACTGGGTGATGTTGCTCATTTTTGGATGAGTATAGTTTTTTGGTTCGCTGTGGGTTCCCTGCTTTGGGACAACCACCATCTTCTCAAACAGAGTGAGATAAAAAGTGACTTATTATCGAGAGTAGCAGGGACGCTATTAATAGCTTTTATTTTATTTAAAAGTGCTGGGATTTCCAGTAAGTTTGATCATTTTTTAAGACTTGCACCTTTTTTGTCTGGTTTAGGTTTGAGCCTAATTGCGGTAGGTTTTCAGAACTTAAAACTATATTGGCGTGAATTGGTAATACTATTTTTTCATGGCACCCCCAGTGTCATTACGTTACCTTTAGTGGATTTTGTTACCTCGCTTACTGCTAAATTTGCTTATTATTCTTTGTGGTATGTCGGTTTTGATGTAACACGTGACGGTAATTATGTTGCTTTACCGACAGGAAGGGTGTTGGTAAATGGGGGTTGTTCGGGTATAGAGGCAATGAATTACTTATTAGGTTTAGCTGTAGTTTGTTTGTTGATGTTTCCTACTAAACAAAATAAAGCTTTGGTAATAGGTGTCGCTGTCATTTGTGGTTTTATTATTAATGTTTTTCGAGTGGCGGGAATGGCATTGTTAGTTGCATCTCATCGCCTAGATTTGTTTAAATATTGGCATGAGGGTGAAGGTTCTTTAGTAGTGGGAATGATTGCGGTGGTGTTGTTTGGGATATTTTATCAATTTATGTTGAAACGAGATAGCAAACTTAGTCAAAGTGCGGGAAATTAATTAGTTGCACTTTGAGGAAATATATGGGTTCTTCGATTTCTCCACCCAGAGTCAGGGGTCTCGCTCACTCAAATCTCCGGGTGTTGAAATCCGCCAATGTCACTACCTGTCGTTTAACGGCGTCTATATCTATCATAGAAAGGATGTCAGAAATTATAGGAAACCTGTTATGGCGACAAATGAAAGTCAAATAAATCAAATTTACGGTTCAGAGGATGCTCAAGGTATTTTACAGCTTGCGATCGCGCGGCGACAGGATGAGGGGGAATTATCCAGAGTGCAGCTTTTCGAGATTGCAGCGGAATTGGGCATTTCCGAACAGGATATTGTAGCGGCGGAACAGCAATGGTTAGCAACTAGAGGAGAATTTCAAGAAAAGCTGGTTTTCAACACTTTCCGTCGTCGCAAATTGCAGAAAAATGTAACAAAGTACGGCATTATCAATACTTTTTTAGTTTTGTTTAATCTAGCAGGAGCGCACGAGCTTTCTTGGTCACTGTTCATTTTACTAACGTGGGGATTGGGATTGTCGCTAAATGCTTGGAATGTTTATCAAACTGAAGGAGAAGACTACGAAAAAGCGTTTCAGCGGTGGCGGTTGAAGAAACAAGTCGGAGAGTCTATTGGTACTGCGACGAATAAGTTTATGAAGTGGTTGCAGTCGTGATTTTCTCTTAAGAAAAAAGCGATAGCTTTTTCTTCAAATCAACTACCGCGCATACAAATAACTAGCAAAAGATAACTATTATGCCGGAAAAAAATGGGGGAAATGATTAATAACTGCTGTAATTTTATCCGATATTTAAGTTAGCTCCGACATTCTTAGCTGCCCTTCTCTCGCCATTTTTATACATCATTAGTTCGTACTTTTGGCAATTATTTCCAAACTCCTGAGAACAAAATTGTGAGGGAGTAGCTGATCAAAAGCAGCGCGAGATTTCCGGCAGGCCTCAGCAAAATCGTCATCCGAAAGTTTATCGTGAAAAGCTTGGACATAATCTCCAATCCGATGCACTTCCGAAAAAGGAACGATCACGCAAAAATCTTCCCATTTCATACCTCTCAACTCCGGTAACGATTTATTGGTATCAATGAAAACCGGAATTCTCCCTGCTGACATCACCTCCCCGAGATGGTAACAGCCATTATCGTCTCCCCTCATCGCCAAGATATAAGCATTATTCTCGATATTTTCGATATACTCGGCTCTTTGGCGGTTTCTTTCTTCCACTGGGAGACTAAAAAAATCTCCCTTTCTTTCAATCACAGATATTTGTAGATTTTTTGCTTTTCGCACTTCTTTAATTATTTTTTTTCTGACTAATCGTGCAATCAACCTTCGCATTCCCAAATTCAAATTACGATTAACAAAAAGGTTGCATGCCATCCAGTTAACCATAGAATCCGAAAATTTAATATAACGTAATATCAAGGTATTTAGTCGGGAGGGATATTCAACATTTCCCACAAAACCGACAGTAGGTATTGATGGTTTTGGCATATTTACCTTCTCTCCCAGGTCATAAATCCATGGGGGTGTGGGTATAGATTTTTCTTTTTTATCACGGTAAGTTGCCGAGGCAAACAAGATTTCTCCTGGATAAGCCTGACACTCCAAACAGTTTGCAAAGGTGACGAGCGTCCTTTTTGATCCTAATACTTGGCGCCGGAATTTATGTAATTCAGCTTCCTTATGAAGGCCATAATAACTTGAAATAAAATGTGGAGTTACCACAATCTTGCCTGCATCTGCCAAGTCTGTAAATCGGTGAATCTTGACTAGCTCCGGTAATTTATCCCTGAGCAAATTCCAAAACTGTAACTGTGGATTAGTGTCCGGCGGGCTGAGGTGCATTAGCAGTGGGGCTGGGCGTACTCCAGGAAGTAGTAAATCTTCATTGATCCATATTTCCAGAGGTTTGTTAAGTTGGTCACTCATTTTTTTTCTTCAGAGTAAAATTTTGTTTACTTTCAGCCCAAATCTTGACAGGAGGGGGACTCTCCCCGCCGCCACTGAATTTTAACATAGTCAATCAAAATTTTAAGAGCAGGGGGTAGGGTACCGCTAGTATAAAGCGTCTTACGTTTAATTAGAACGAGCTACTTCTGTGTTGCTTGCAGTTGCACCCAAAGTGCGCCCAAGTTTAACTGCAAACCCACTAAAATTACTGCGGCGAATCTTGCTTAGCCGCATCTTCAACCACAGGATGAATTAAAGCAGATCGCAAACCTTGCCGCATTTCCGAATTCAAATACCTGCGTTGCAAAACCTGCCATTTTTGCCAAGCTGCGTAGCGATTTTCGGCCAACAAACCCGCCAACTTCGGCAACTCTTTTTTCAGATCGCGATCGACAAAATCTGTCAGAAACTCGCCTAAAACTTCACTGTCTTGAATATCGCCCAAACATTCCTGAATAGCTTTCACATCTTCGACATAAACTTCGTAAGTCTCGCTGTAAAAATCCCCAAACAGATTCATCAAATAGCGAACCCGCTTCGCTTGCTTCCGCAAATCGTGCAGAATAGTTCCCTCGGCTGCTAATTTCTCTTCGACAGCCTCAGCATTTAAATCATCAACAACTTTAACTTTGCCATCTTCATATTCTGTACCCAACAGCCAAGCCGGATGTAGGAAAAACTCGCTGACTTGAGGTAACAGTAAATCTGGCAAAACCTCAGCAATTGGCAAATGTTCGATCGCGTGAAACTTCGGTTTTTCCAGCCAATCCTCGATCGACTGCTTCAGCGATTCGTAGCTTTTGTGTTCTAAAATCGCCCTCACCCCTTTTAAAGCCCGGTGGCGGTGTTTGAGCAAATTCGACAAAGCCTTATCCAAAACTTCCTGTTCGTCAGTCGGCAAATTCGGGTAATAGCGGTTTTGGAGACTTTCGAGCATCACATCCAAATCCCTGAGCGTTCCCAGAATCCGCCCCACCTTACCAATTTTGCTTTCCGAAGCCTCTTTTGGCCAATCTAAAACCGGAGCAAAACCAGTCACAGCCGATCGCAAACGTCTCAATCCCACGCGCATTTGATGAAGTTCTTCCGCGTCTTTGTCTTTGATAACTTCAGCTTCGTGTGCTACACTTTTGCGGAAATATTTCTCAATCGCTCCAGATGCAGCGTCTCCGAGAGTTTTAACTTGAGTTTTAACTTTTGCTGATGTTTTTACGTTCATGGCAGGTGTAGATTCCACTTTGCAGATCGACTTTAATCTCGATTTCAAAGCTTTGCTAATCAGGGGTTATATCCTAGCACACACTTTTAATTTAGGAAGCGCAACCCGAATAAATCTTAATATAAAGTGCTTGACAATTGATACAAAATCAGCATGAAGCTCTCTCCAATCTTCAATCTAAAATCTCCAATCTTCAATCTTCAATCTTCAATCTTCAATCTTCAATCTAAAATTTAAAATAGAATTACCCTCCCTCGCCCTTGAGCTAATAAAAATTGGATTTCTGGCGCGCTTTCCCCAATAGGTTAAGATCGCTGCAAACCGATATTTATTCGCCAAAGGGTGAGAGAGGGTGCGATCGGGAGGACAAGTTTTAAATTAAATCAAACCCGCCTCGGCTGCCCGACTTCAAAGAGGCAGTTTAGCCTTTCCAGTCTTTCTCAGATTGCGAGAGCACGTAGGTTGCTACATCCTCAATTTGTTGGGGCTTCAACTTGGCGCCGAAAGCAGGCATAGCATTTTTGCCCTTAGCTACCTGAGTGGTAATAGCTTCCAGAGAATTCATACCGTACTTCTCAAGAGCTTCCTTTTTCAAGGTTTTCATGGCCATAACCACGTTGCCGCCACCGATGTGACAAGCAGCACAGTTCGAGCTAAAGATTTTAGCTCCGTTAGCGGCATCTCCTGCCAAAGCAGGGCGGCCAAAGCCGACGGTAAAAATTGCGATCGCTAACAGGGCGATCGATAAGAGTCTTTTCAACGCAGTTCTCCTCTAATGGACACGCAAAGGGTGATTCTTTAGATATTTTACCTGTTAAAACAGGCGCGATCGCACACTCGTATCGCCTTCTTCCGAGTAATTTACCACTTTTTGGCAGTGGCAGTTCAACTCTCAAAATTCTCCACGCCCCAGCCCGGAGCTTTTTGAGCAGCCCGGATCACAAAAGCCGCTAAATTTTCAATCTCAGCCTGCGGCATCCAGCTTTCCGGCACTTGGCGGCACCAAAAAGTCTCCTCAGTACCGTCATAAGCCATCGGTTCTCTCAGATACGCCACCAAACTATTGATGTTGTTGCGGGGAGGCGTTGCCCCCTGGAGGTCAGCCAAAGACAGAGATATCGTCGGATCGGGCAAATTAGCTCCTCCGACGTGACAATTGAGGCAATTCTGCTCGAACAATACCTTGCCCGCAGACAAATCCTGAGCCGAAAACAAGCGAGTATGTCCCTCAGAGTCCAACTCCAGAGGCACAGGTTCGCTGGCTTGTAAATACCTATTCACGTAAGAATCGGCAGCAGCCAAAACAGGTTGAGGAGCCCACAGCACGAGTGGCAAAATAATTAACATCCCCAACAGAAAGCAGACAAAAGCACCACGACGCAGCATGAGGGACTACAACCTTTTGCGATAATCAATGAGCAGGAGGTAAATTTTAGATTTCAGATGTTAGAGCGAAAAACGACCAGCCAGCAATTCTTGCCGAACTTCAGCCCTCTCCCAATCCAAAATCCAAAATCTAAAATCTAAAATCTAAAATCGATTAGCGAGCGCCTTTGCCACCAGCCCACTGCTTGGAGACAATTTTCGGCTGCAACAGAATGTGACCGGCAATCGCGTACAAATCGTCATCCGAGAGATTTCTCATCTCAGCGAAAATATCTGCACTCTTCATGCTCGGATGCAGTTCCGAAATTTCCTCAAACCCGTCATAAGTGGTGGGATTTTTCATAAAGTCCACCAGCGACTCAATATTATTCCGGGGCGGGTTTGCCAAAGCCAGAGTTTCCGGGCTCAAATTCACGTTCGGGTCAGTTTTGGTCATCCCCGCAGCGTGACATTGAGCGCAAGCCGAATTGAATAGGCGTTTGCCTTGCTGAACTTGTTTGAGGCTCAGCACCACTGGAGCACCCTTGTCATTCAAAGTCACAGTGCGAAGTTCAGGACTCAGTTCGACAGCCATCGCACTGCTGACAAATAACTGAAAGCTCAAGAATACAGCGGTCAGAGCAATGAAATATCTTTTAAGCATGGTTCTCCTTAAAAAAATCCGGCAAATTATTGAACGCTAAGAGAGTATAGCTGGCAAACAGATTTGTGTTCAAAATTCCCTCTTTCTGCAACAACTGGCGAAAGTTGGTGCAGCCATACCTTTAAAGGTAGAGGAATTTTGCGATCTAATCTGCACGAAGTTTTGAGTCGCGCCTTTTTTCGAGAGTGGACATAATTGCCTTAACATCCTCCAAAGCCAAACGGGTTTGAGGGTGCTTGTAGGCAATTTCCAACTCATCGCACAAGCGGATCACATCTTCAACAGGGACGTTGAAGTCCTCTGCTATTTCTGCGATGGACAGGTCTGCAAAACCCATAATTTTTAGGTCGCTGACAGGTCAAAATTGAGTTGACGGCTATTAACTGAAAGCCGGACAATTTTAGAAAGCGCTGTTAGCTTGTTCTGTTAGTTTGTTCTGAGATTTTGTTCGATCGCAAGCTAACTAACCGCTAACTGCGACTAGGCATTTTTGCCCAGCCTAACTTCAGGGCCAATCAACTTCCGATCAATATCATCCCACTGCTGCGTCGTTATTACCAATAGGACTTGCGCGGGCGGGGTTAAAAACCCGGTGTCTGCGTGAACGTCTCGTTAACAAACTCAATATTTTTGGTATAAGCCGGGTTTTTCGCAATTCCTCAGAAATTTCCCTCTGTGCCCGGGACTCACCAACAGACAATCCTCCGGCGCCGCAGCTTACGGAGAAAGTTTGAAAGCGTGAGTCTGCGGGGGCAAAGCGTGGTTATCGCTGGCTTCGAGGGCGGGGAATTCCGAGTCAGCCAAGAAAGGCTGGGGCTGGTGGAGGCTGATGAGCTGACCAAGAGTTTTCTTTAATTGAGTCCGGGGTACAATCAAGTCTACAAAACCGTGGGCGAAGGAGTATTCGGAAGTTTGATAATTTTCCGGCAGCTTTTCCCGCAGAGTTTGCTCGATTACCCGGCCGCCCGTAAAGGCCACAGTAGCTTTTGGCTCTGCAATTATAATGTCTCCCAGCATGGCAAAACTGGCGGTGACGCCGCCCGTGGTCGGGTGGGTCAAAATCGGGATGTAAAGCAGTCTCGCTTCCCGGTGGCGTTCCAGAGCCCCGGAAATTTTAGCCATTTGCATCAAGCTGAGCATTCCTTCTTGCATTCTTGCACCACCGGAAGCGCAGACAATGATCACAGACAAGCGTTCCCGCGTGGCGTGTTCGATGAGGCGAGTCAGCTTTTCTCCGACAACTGAGCCCATGCTGCCGCCGATGAACTGAAATTCCATGACTCCGAGGGCGACTGGCAAATTTTCTAGTTTGCCGGTGCCTGTTTCTACGGCGTCTAGGTGGCCTGTTTTTTCTTGAAATTCTCGGAGTCGATCGCTATATTTTTTTCGATCGCGAAATTTCAGGGGATCGGTGGCGTGCAGTCCTTCGTTAAGGGGCACCCAGGTATTGGGATCGATCAACTGCTCGATGCGATCGTCACTGTAAACTCTGATATGATGCCCGCATTCCAAGCAAACCATTTGATTTGCTCGCAGGTCTTTGGTATAACTCAGGGCATCGCAAGCTTCGCATTTATTCCAAAGTCCGTCCGCAATTTCTCGTTCCGGCCGTTCTTGGGAGTTCGGTACTGATTTTCGTCGATTTGCAAACCAATCAAATAGAGACATTAAAACTTGGTAATTGGTAATTGGTAATTGGTAATTGGGAATTGGTAATTGGTAATTAGTAATTGTTAGTTGTTAGTTGCTAGTTGTCAATTGTTAGTTGTTCAGTGACTAATGACTAATGACTAATGACTAATCACCAGATTCAGGCTCATCTTCAACTGGACTGATGAGGAGCGATGCTGTTCGCTGGTGTTCTGGAAGAACTTGCAGGGCTGTAGCACTTCCAGCCCCGAAATAAGATGCTATGCCCAAGTCTACAATCCGGGCCGGGATTTCATGAGCAGCTAGGAGCTGCTGCATTAATTCCGCTTCCCAACGAAAGCTAGTAGTTGTAAGTGTAATCCAAGACACGGAACAATTTTACCAATTTTTGAGACAATGTTATGTTCGATCGCACCTGACTACGGGCACATCAGAAACTAAAATTCGGGAAAAACAACTGCCAGTAACTAGATAAGATCGCTTCGCCCCACAGAGCAGTAATTGCTGTACCGAGAGCCAGAAACGGGCCGAAAGGCATGGGTTGACGCCGATCGAGTAACCCGATAGCGATCGCCCCGCCACCGACAAAAGCCCCGGCGACACAGGCGATAAATCCCGCTAGCAGCAAGTATTTCCAACCCAGCCAAGCTCCCATCAAGGCGGCCAATTTTGTATCTCCGGCGCCCATAGCATTCTGCCCCAGCCCGATCGTCCCCACAACTCCGATCGCGTCAAACAGCCACAACCCGACAACTGCTCCCGCGATCCCATCGAGTACCAGATAGTGTATCGAGTCGATCAAACTAAATGTCGGCCACCAACCTTTCGCCACCTGGAAAACCAATCCGAGCACCAAACCCGATCGAGTTAAAGAATTAGGCAAAGTCATTGTATCGCAATCAATCAAAGACAAAGCCAACAGCCAGCTAAACAAAGCCCAAAAACCAAGAGTTTGCACTGTTACGCCAAACCGCCAAAAGATTACCAAAAATAGCAAACCCGTAGCTGCTTCCACCAGTGGATAACGGGCAGAAATCCCACTGTGGCAGTGATTGCAGCGTCCCCGCAGCCATAGCCAACCGAAAACGGGTATATTTTCGTAATTTCTGAGTTGATTTAAACATTTGGGACAGCGAGAAGGAGGGTGGATCACCGACAAACCCGCAGGCAACCGATAGACTACCACATTTAGAAAGCTGCCAATAGCAGCTCCGACAATAAAGACGATCGCCGTAACAAGGCAATTAAAGATTATTTCCATTAAGTTGACTGTTGACTGTTGACTGTTGACTGGGGTTATGTATCAGTTGTCAGTTGTCAGCAGCGCTGTTTCATTCTCTTGTTGGGGCAGCAAAGAGTGGCTGCCCCAATCCCACCAAATGCCTAAAAGATCCTGGATGGGTCTGGTCGGCCTTCTTCGCACTACAAGAGTCAAAACGTGGGTTTTCCTGAGAATGAAACAGCCCTGAGTTGTCAGTTGTTAGAGCCTGTACGGTCAATTACCCATCATAAAAGGTATTAATAGTCAAAAATGCAAGTTTTCATAAAATCCTGAAAACATGGCTCTTCACTAGAAACCTATTTGAGTGCGAGCGTTCGAGCGGACATAATATTAGTTACTAATTACCAATTACCAATTCCCAATGCTCAATTATCAATTATCACCAATGACCAATTAGCAATTAATACATTTGAGATTCAATTTCGTCAAAAGTAACAAAACGTTCACCGGGCAATAAAATCGGCTGCGAAGCAAAAATTACCTGGCCTCGATCGCTTCCTTGACTGACAACTACACCCGCCGGACGCTGCATCTGCTCGGAATGCACTTTCAGATACATACCATAGGCCGATCGAGCAGCTCGGATCAAATCGGGAGCTAGCAAGCTGTGAGTTTCGGAAGTTTCTATAGTGGGTTCTGGGTTTGGCTGGTATGGAGTCACTGGAAACCTATCATAATGGTATAGGTCGAGTTATTGGTGTAGCATCTCGATTGATCGAACTTACCCTATTTTTTAAGAATAAACTTAGGTGGAAATTATTAATAGATTAACCTACAATCCTCCCTTGGCTGCGATCGAACTGCGACTGCGATCGCTCCTTTCGGCTCAACTGTACGCTGCTGCGTGGGTAGATCCGTCCCCCGCAACGCTAATGGGGGTTTTCGATCACCTGCGAACTCTGCGCTACATCCTCCACGACTACGTGCCCAGGCCAGTGTCCGAATCTCCGCCCAACCCGGGCGAGGTGCGCTACCAGTGGCAAACAGGTACATTGCTATTCACGGATTTGGCAGGGTTTACCTCGCTGTTGGAAGCAAACGCGACCCAGGGGCGCAAGGGAGCTGAAAGCCTGCTGGGCGTGATTAACGACTATTTTGCCTCAATGATTGAAATTGTGAGCAAATCGGGCGGGGATTTGCTGGAGTTTACCGGAGATGCGATGCTTGTGCAGTTTCTATCAGGAGTTTACCAAGAGGATACAGCGAGGGCGGTGCGGGCGGGTTTGCGGATGCAGCGGGCGATGGCTGAATTTGCCAATATTGAAACGGCGCGGGGTGTTTTTTCTTTGAGGATGCGGGTGGGCATCCACTGCGGCCGGTATATTAGTGCTGACATCGGTACCCCGCTGCGGATGGCCCACGTACTGCTGGGGCATTCAGTCCAGCAAGCCAAGCAAGCTGAGGGTTCTGGAACTGTGGGGCGGGTGTGTGTGACTGAAACTGCTAGAGAGTCTTTGGGAGAGCAATTTCGTGTTGAACCTGGGAAACAGGGTTATTTTTTAGTGGCGGACGATTTAACGGACGATCGACTCGGAGAGTATGATATCACTTTGACTGGGCGGCGGATGCCGAGTTCGGTATTGCTCGATCGCAGCGTTGCGGGCTTGGTAAAAGAAATCGGGGAAGCTGTGAATCGGCTTGAACCCCTTGCTAGTTATATTCCCAACACTATCCTGAGACTGCTGGTGGAAAATGCAGACAGGCGGAAAATTCCGCCGGATTTTCCTGAACCGACGGTGATGTTTGTCAACTTGATAGGTTTACCGGAGTCTGTGGAGAAAGCTTCGCCGGAGGAAGAAGTCAATCTGGTAGTGGGTTTTTCTCGGGTGTTTGCGTCGATCGATGCTGTAGTCTCAGCTAAAGGGGGCGTGTTGCAAAAAGTAACGGCGCACTTAGATGGTTCGGATATGCTGATTTATTTTGGCGTGCCCGACGCTCACACGGATGACACAAGCCGCGCGGCTAGTGCCGCGATTGCGATCCGAGATATCATTGCAGGTTTGCCTCTGGTAATTATCGCGGGTGAAGAAATAAAAGTAAGCTGTCAAATTGGGCTGTCCCTGGGGCCGGTGTTTGCTGCTGAGGTTGGGGAACCCCGAGGGCGCAGGGAGTTTAATATCCTCGGGGATACGGTGAATACGGCTGCTCGGTTGATGAGCAAGGCGGGGGAAAACCAAATTTTGATTGCTGAAAGGGTGTATGACTCGATCGAGCTCAACTTCATTTGTGAGGCTTTGGGATCTGTTGCTCTGAAGGGGAAATCTGCTCAAACTCCGATTTTTGCTTTGCAAGGTGCAAAAGGGGAGAAGGGAAAAGGGGGCGTTTAAATAACTTTGCTGGGTAATAATGGCATACTACTGGTCAATTGAGAGCATGACAAACCATTACCGCATCATTAATAATGAATGATGCGCGAGCGTACCCCAAAATATTTAAATACGGTAAATCGATAAAATTAGCGTATATAGCGTGTAATACTCCACAAACGATCGCGATCTTTTGTGCTGGCTTTAGTGGTTCTCTAGTAGCGACTAACCTGTTAAACGGAACTTACCCCATGCGGCGGTAGTTCTGGGGGCTGTATTCTTTGTCCCGTCTCGGTTTTAGCGACTTGACTGCCGACAAACCGTAGTCATTTATTTAAGATTTTCTTAATATTTAGGCCCAGAGTATTGTTCTCTGATGAATTTAAGTAAAAACTCCGCCACATAAGGGTTGTAAGAAATTGTAGTCATGTAAAAGACTTGGACGCTCCGGGCAAGTCTCACCTCGCAATGGTTTCAGACGGAACTTACCCCGCACACGGGGTAAGTCCCGGTTAAAAACAGCTAACCGCCCCCTGCTAATCAAGCTGATTGAGCGCGATCGCCATATTGGCGAGGGAGTTGGCTATAGCACCACCAACAGTCGAGTTGGTCTTTTTAACCATTGATCTTGAGTGTGCCTTGCTGTAAGATAAAACTCAGATATACTACGGTAAACCAATCGATTTATAGTATAAACTGCGTAAGTCCTAATGAAACGAGACATTTAGCAAGGAATTGAGGAGACCAATCATGAGCAAGTGGTTTGCCATTGCCAGACGTAGGTTGCTGCTATTTTTTATTTCTGGGCTGTTTCTAGCGGTATTAGTCAATGCCTGTACTAATTCTGCCTCTCCTGGAACTGGCACTACAGCAGCATCGCCAGGCTCATCTGCTACGCCAGTTCCTACGGTAGTACGTTTAGATTATGCCTACTACAATCCGCTCAGTCTTGTGTTGAAAGAGAAAGGCTGGCTGGAGGAAGACTTAGCCAAAACCAATATCAAAGTGGAATGGGTACTCAGTCAAGGTAGTAACAAGGCATTAGAGTTTCTCAATGGCAGCAGCATTGACTTTGGCTCGACTTCTGGTGCTTCCGCACTGATTGCCAAAGCCAATGGCAATCCCATCAAGTCTATTTACGTTTACTCGAAGCCCGAATGGACAGCATTAGTAACTACGGCGAATTCTTCCATTCAAAAAGTCGCCGATCTAAAAGGCAAGAAAGTTGCAGCAACGCGCGGAACAGATCCGTTTATTTTCTTGTTGCGTGCCTTGGATCAAGTCGGTTTGACTACCAAAGATGTAGAAATTGTGCCTTTGCCGCACGCTGACGGTAAAGCTGCCCTTGAGAAAGGCGATGTCGATGCCTGGGCTGGTCTCGATCCATTTATGGCACAGACAGAAGTAGAAAAAGCCTCGAAACTCTTCTTCCGCGAGCCCAAACTAATTAGTCAAGGCTTTTTGAATGTCCGCGAGGCATTTGCCAAACAATATCCTGAACAAGTTAGTCAAGTGCTAACCGCCTATGAGAAGGCACGGAAATGGGCGATCGCAAATCCTAGTGAACTCAAGCAAGTGGTGATTAAAGCATCGAAGCTGACAGAAGCGGTAGCAACTAAACAATTAGAGGAGCGAACTGATCTATCAAACTCATCGATTGGTGACGAACAAAAAGCCGTTATTAGTGCTGCTGGAGATGTCTTGAAAAAAAGCGGCGTGATCGAGGATTCCGTTGATGTCATTACAGTAGTTAACAATTTAATCGATCCGCAGTATGTGGCAAAGGTTGCCAAATCCTAAGTAAAAAAAATCTGCTGTGGATATACACCAACTCACCAACGCCTATCCGAAAATTAAAATTTAAAAATTGAAAATTGAAAAATAAATTCATCATTTTTAATTTTGCACTTTTAAATTTTACTTCCGAGCCAAAGCTATCTATGCAGAACAGCAAACACTAAGTTATGGAACAAAGACTTGCGCTCGCAATACCAAGCGCACAAACAGGTAATATTTGGCAATTTCTCAGTCGTCTGGGCAGAGCAAAAGGCTTGCTCTTGCCAGTTTTTCTCTTAATATTGTGGGAAAGTCTGTCTAGGTTTGGCTTGGTTGCTCCTAACTTGTTACCTGCTCCCTCAACTATTCTTACAACAGTTTGGCAACTCGGTGCAGCAGGGGAACTATGGCAGCACCTCGGCATTACACTCTATCGAGTCTTTGTTGGCTTCCTAATTGGTACAGTTTTTGCCACTCTTCTAGGAGGATTAACAGGCTATTCTTGCCTAATTCACGATTTACTGGACCCGCTTTTGCAATCACTTCGTAACATTCCTTCGCTGGCATGGGTGCCACTATTTATCCTCTGGATGGGAATTCATGAGCCTTCCAAAATTGCTTTGATCGCCGTTGGAGTCTTCTTCCCCGTTTACTTAAATCTGATGAGCGGCATTCACAATGTCGATCGCAAATTGGTTGAGGTTGGCAAAATCTATAGACTTAATGATTGGCAGCTTATCAGTCGCGTGTTATTACCCGCGACATTGCCGGCATACATAGTCGGTTTGCGAAGTGGCTTGGGTTTGGGCTGGATGTTTGTCGTAGCGGCTGAATTGATGGGAGCCAGTCAGGGCTTAGGCTTCTTATTGATCGATGGGCAAGCGACTGGACGACCCGCCATCACCCTCGCCAGCATTCTCTTGTTTGCGATTTTCGGAAAAGTGACTGACTCAATTATTGGCCTTGCATCGCATTGGCTACTCCATTGGCAGGATGTTCACGCTTCCAACCATTAGTTCAAAGCATTAATTTCAAGCATTCATTCAAAGCGCCAAGGAGGAAACATATATGCTACTCATCGAAGGACTGCATAAGCGATTTAAAAATGGTTTTGTAGGATTAGAGTCTATTAATTTAACTGTTGATCGTAGCGAGATTGTTAGTTTAATTGGGACGAGTGGTTGCGGCAAAAGTACACTTTTACGGATCGTTGCCGGATTAGATATGCCAACTTATGGAGATGTCCAAATTGACGAGATTCGCATTAACAAACCTCATCCGGAAATTGGTGTAATATTTCAAGAACCTCGGCTGATGCCTTGGTTAACCGTCTGGGAAAATGTGCAGTTTGGTTTGCATCATTTACCGAAGGATGAACGCAAGGCACGGGCAAGTGATGCTCTAGTTAAGGTTGGATTACAAGATTTTACTCGTTTGCTGCCGCGCCAATTATCAGGAGGAATGGCTCAACGGGTGGCGATCGCGCGTGCCCTCGTTACTAATCCTTCTATTTTATTGCTAGATGAACCCTTTAGTGCTCTCGATTCCTTTACTAGAATGCAATTACAGGATCGTCTGTTAGAAATTTGGCAATCCGATCGCCAGACCATTATTCTTGTGACCCATGATGTTGAAGAAGCACTGATTTTAAGCGAGCGCGCGATCGTCATGCGTGGCAACCCTGGACGTATCCATCTCGAGCTAAATATCGATCTTCCCCGTCCCCGCAGGCGTACCGATCGGGATTTGCAATATTGGAAAGAAAAGTTATTGAGTACCTTGGATTTATCCAATACGCAAACGGTTCCCTTAGAGGTTTAAATCCCAGGCTGATATCGCAATCAACATCTAAATATAGGCAAGGGAAACGCCGCTCCGATCTCTCGGCATGAGCGAAAGCCAAGGGCTGATATCTAATCCGTTGACATCGGAATTATTCTCTCTCTCTTCTCTTTCTCTGTGTCCTCTGTGCCCTCTGTGGTTTAATCATTCCGATACAACCGGAATTGATATGACGCACCCGACAATCGTTTTTTAAACGTCGAACAGCTTATCTCAAAACCTAAATCATAACTCAGCAAAAATTGACTTCAATCATGACTACTAAAATACTCCCAAGCTACGATCCCACTCTCTTTCAAGGAGCCATTTCTTATTACCTACAATATCGACCGCGCTACCCAAATGCTCTTTACGATTTAATCTCACAGGAATTTCAATTAGATGGGCAAGGCAAGCTTCTCGATCTCGGCTGTGGGATTGGCTTGGTAGCGATCGCCTTACACGATCGATTTAAATCTGTTTTGGGTATCGATCCCGATCCAGAAATGCTCGAAGTGGCCAAGCAAGAAGCTAAACTGGCTCATGCTTCAAATATCACTTGGGTAAGGGATTTAGCAGAAAATATTTCCCCGGCAATTGGTACATTTTCCCTAGTCACCATTGGTCGTGCTTTTCATTGGATGGATCAAGAACTGGTGCTACAGCGTAGCTACGATCTGCTCGAGCGCACCAGTAACGCTAATAGGGGGATAGCGATTATTCAAACTGAAAAAGATATTTGGTCAAATGACTCTGTTTGGGCGCAAAATGTGCTAGCTACGATCAAACGGTGGCTAGGAGAAGAGCGGCGTGTGGGATCGAGCAGCGTTCCTTTGCTCTACAAGTCTGATTTAGAAGTTTTGGATCGATCGCGATTCGTTCGGATTAAACGCCATAAGATTGACTTTCAAAAACACTGGACGATTGAGAGTTTTATTGGTTATCTCTACTCCACCGCTTACTGCCGTCGTGATTACTTTAATGGCGATACTTCCGTATTTGAGGCGGAAATTAAAGTAGCAATTCTCAGTGCAGAACCTTCAGGTAAGTTTGTTGAAGATGTACCGATTTCTGTTTACTTGGGTTTTAAGGACTGACGAACCTCTAGGAATCCTCAATCATTTGTACCTCATTACTTCCCTCAATTTTGTATCATCAATATGAAAACATCCCTTGTAGACTCGAAAAGCACAACACAACAAGACAGCAAGCAAGATTATGTAGCGATCGCGAAATCACTTGCTCAAGAATTTGCTGCTACTGCCATCGAACGAGATCGTGTTGGCGGTACGCCAAAGTATGAACGCGATCGCATTCGCTCTAGCGGTTTGCTCAGTTTGATTATTCCTAAAGAATATGGCGGTATTGGCGAAACATGGCTCGCTGCACTCCAAATTTCCCGCGAGTTGGCAAAAACTGATAGTTCTCTAGCCCATGTTTACTCCTATCACCATTTAGGGGTTGTTATCCCGCATCTTTTTGGCACAGAGGAACGCAAGGCGCAGTTCTACAAAGATACGGTGACAAACAATTGGTTCTGGTGCAATGCTCTCAATCCCCTCGATCGCCGTGCGACTTTAACTCCTGATGGTACAGGCTTTTTACTGAACGGTACAAAAAGCTTTTGCTCAGGTTCTAAAGATTCTGATATCTTACCCATCACTGCGGTTCGTCAAGATACCTCCGAACTCACAATTATTGTAATTCCCACTCAAAGAGAGGGAATACAAATTCATGACGATTGGGATAACATCGGGCAACGTCAAACCGATAGCGGTAGTATTAGCTTTGACCAAGTGCGCGTTTATGACTCGGAAGTGTTTGGCGATCGCACCCGTGCTGATATTCCTTTCCGTACTTTACGAGCTTGCTTGACGCAAATAAATCTTGCCCATATTTATCTGGGTATTGCCGAAGGAGCATTTGCTGCTGCCAAAGACTATACTTGCACTCAAGGACGACCTTGGTTGACTTCCAATGCTCCTAATGTGACGCTTGATCCCTACATTCTGAAACACTACGGAGAAATGTGGGTCGATCTGCAAGCGGTTAGCAGTTTGACGGATCGAGCCGCGGCCATTGTGCAAGCAGCTTGGGAAAAAGGCATAGATTTAACAACAGAAGAACGTGGAAAATGCGCGATCGCGATCGCAACGGCAAAAATTGCTGCCACAAAAATAGGTTTAGATGTGACTACTCGCATTTTTGAAGTGATGGGGGCGCGTGCTACCACCAGTAAATATGGTTTCGATCGCTACTGGCGTAATCTGAGAACGTTTACGCTACATGATTCTGTTGACTATAAAATTCACGATCTGGGTAACTGGGTACTCAACGATCAGCTTCCCAATCCCAGCTTTTATACGTAAAAAACATCCTTTTTGAAGGATGTTTTATCTTCACTCGGCGGTATCTCAGCTTTTTATGCAAATAGCAGCAGGGCTAGATGCTACTTTTTCTTCTGCGCGTGCAACTGATACATTACCACGGAATATTAATCATTCAAGTAACTAGATAAGTCAGACAAGCAACAATTTACACAATCTGCTTGCATTTTTGAAGTCCTTTGTGGAATAATAGGAGCTTATTAGCATAAACTACGGTTTATCGGTCGATTTATTGTAGCTTGCTCATCCATAATGATTAGTTCAGCTTTTACATGGTTATTGCGTTTTTTTGTTTTCAATACTTGAAGCTTAGGAAGGAACAGTGTTCACCAGATTAAGAGAAAACCCATTTTTAGCTAAATTGAGGCATTTTGGGAGCAAACTCAAACCTAGTTCAATCAAGACCTTTGCTTTCCTTTTTGCAGTTGGCTTCAGTTTGAGTTTAACCGTTTATGCCTGTACTCCTACTCAGCAAACAGATACAACTACTGCCCCGACTTCTGCTGCCACATCGGTGGCTAGTTCTAAATCACAACAGAGCAATGTAATTAGGATCGGCTATCAAAAATATGGAACCCTAAGTATCCTTAAATCACGGGGAAGTTTAGAGAAACGTTTGGCTTCCCAAAGCACTTCTGTACAGTGGCTTCAATTTCCCGCTGGCCCTCAATTACTGGAAGCTTTGAATGCAGGCAGTATTGACTTTGGCCATACAGGAGAAGCGCCACCTATTTTCGCACAAGCTGCTGGCGTACCATTGGTATATGTTGCTAATGAGCCTCCTAATCCTAAAGGTGAAGCTATCTTAGTACCGAAAGATTCTCCTATTCAAGATGTGGCTGGGTTGAAAGGCAAAAAAGTTGTATTTAACAAAGGTTCAAATGTGCAATACCTCGTGGTAGAAGCATTAAAAGCAGCCGGATTGAAATATAGCGACATTCAGCCTATTTATCTGCCCCCAGCAGATGCGCGGGCAGTTTTTGAACAAGGTAGTGCTGATGCTTGGGCAATTTGGGACCCGTTTTTTACAGTAGCGAAACGAGCTACAGAATCTCGCGTTCTTAAGGATGGAGAAGGGCTGGTAGCTAATCGAGAATTCTATCTAGCTGCCCAACCTTTTAACGAGCAATATCCTGAGCGGATTAAGGCAATTTTAGAAGAACTTCAAAAAGTAGATGAATGGGCGGCAGCTCAACCAACTGAAGTGGCAAAACTGCTGTCTCCTGAGCTTGGTATTGATGTTCCAACTTTAGAGGAAATCTCACGGAGACGGCCTTACGGTGTGCAGCCCATTACGGATGAAGTCGTTACTTATCAGCAAAAAGTTGCTGATACTTTCTTGAATTTGAAGCTGCTTCCCAAACAGGTAAAAATTAGCGAAGTGGCTCAGGTAACTAAACAATAAGTAGTGATGGAGACAAAGGAAAATGGAATTATTTTGGTTTATACCAACTCACGGAGACGGACACTATTTAGCTTCAGGAATTGGAGGGAGAGCTTGCAGTTTCTCCTACTTAAAGCAAATCGCCCAAGCCGTTGACCATTTAGGATTTATGGGTGCTCTGCTGCCGACTGGACGCTCATGCGAAGACGCATGGGTAGTAGCTTCATCTCTAATGTCTGTAACGGAAAAAATGCGTTTTTTAGTTGCGATTCGTCCGGGATTAATGTCTCCTGGGGTAGCAGCACGGATGGCAGCAACGTTTGACCGGTTATCGAACGGACGCTTATTGATTAATGTGGTGACAGGCGGCGATCCGGTAGAATTAGCAGGAGATGGAGTGCATCTCAGTCACGATGCTCGTTATGAATTAACGGATGAATTCTTGACAGTTTGGAGAGCGCTGCTTGAAGGTAGTAACTCCAATAATGTGCGAGATAAAGAAGTCGATTTTAGCGGTGAATATCTCCAAATTAAGGGCGGTAAAGTTCTCTTCCCACCTGTACAAACTCCCCATCCTCCCTTGTGGTTTGGCGGTTCATCGCCCATAGCACAACAAATTGCGGCTAAGCATATTGATGTTTATCTTACTTGGGGAGAACCGCCGCAACAAGTGGCAAAAAAAATTGAAGCTGTCAAAAAATTAGCAGCAGAACAGGGTAGAACTGTGCGGTTTGGGATTCGCCTTCATGTCATTGTGCGCGAAACTGAAAGCGAAGCTTGGGAGGACGCAAATCGGTTGATTAAATATGTCGATGAAGATGCGATCGCAGCCGCCCAAAAAGCTTATGCCAGAATGGACTCTGAAGGGCAAAAACGGATGACCGAACTGCACGCAGGCAACCGCGAAGCTCTAGAAATTAGCCCCAATTTGTGGGCTGGAATTGGGTTAGTAAGAGGCGGTGCCGGTACTGCCTTAGTGGGAGATCCCGATACCGTTGTTGCGCGAATATTGGAATATTCCGAATTGGGGATTGAAACTTTCATTTTTTCCGGTTATCCCCACTTAGAAGAAGCGTATCGAGTCGCTGAATTGCTATTCCCCCGCTTGCCGTTGAAGAACCAACCACCTGCAAATCAACCGCAAATGTTTAGTCCTTTTGGCGAAATTGTTGCCAACGATAAGTTTCTCCAACAAAAACAAGTTATTCCTACGAGCGCATCATGAACAAAAAATGGCTTAAAAACCCCTATTTTCAGCAGGTAATTCCCTGGATTGTACCGATTGCGCTAATTGTTAGCTGGCAACTTTTAGTGCAGGTGGGTTGGCTTTCGACAAGAGTTTTACCCGCACCAACAGGGGTTTTAAGTGCAGGAGTTAGATTGGCAATTACCGGGGAACTGTTTCACCATATCGGAATTAGTGCTTGGCGTGCCGTCGTTGGTTTCATCATCGGCGGAGGAATTGGTTTAACTCTTGGTTTCCTCAGCGGTCTTTCTCCACTCGCTGAAAAGCTGCTAGATACTTCTGTACAAATGGTTCGTAATGTTCCTCACCTCGCCTTAATTCCCCTAGTAATTTTATGGTTTGGAATTGGCGATGTAGCTCGGTTATTTTTGGTTGCTTTGGGTGTGTTTTTCCCAATGTATATCAATACATTTCATGGCATCCGCAGCGTCGATGCCGGATTGATTGAAATGGGAAAAGTCTATGGTTTGAGTCCTACATCTCTTTTGTGGCAAGTTATTCTGCCTGGGGCTTTGCCTTCAATTTTGGTAGGCGTGCGATATTCTTTGGGGATTATGTGGCTGACGCTGATTGTCGCAGAAACAATTGCTGCGGATTCTGGTATTGGTTACATGGCAATGAATGCTCGCGAGTTCTTGCAAACTGATGTTGTGGTGTTGAGCATTATTATGTATGCTTTGTTGGGTAAGTTTGCAGATGCGATCGCCAGGAAGTTAGAAGAGAAATGGCTTGCTTGGCATCCCAATTATCAGCCAGCTTAGCTAGAAAAAACCACGAATAAGAAAGAAAAATGAGAGTGTCCCCTTTTTCTTTCTTAGTTCCTCTAGAAATGCTGTACTTCACGATCTGCTCAGTTAGTGTTTTTTACGTATAAAAGCTGGGATTGGGAAGCTGATCGTTGAGTACCCAGTTACCCAGATCGTGAATTTTGTAGTCAACAGAATCATGTAGCGTAAACGTTCTCAGATTACGCCAGTAGCGATCGAAACCATATTTACTGGTGGTAGCACGCGCCCCCATCACTTCAAAAATGCGAGTAGTCACATCTAAACCTATTTTTGTGGCAGCAATTTTTGCCGTGGCGATCGCGATCGCGCATTTTCCACGTTCTTCTGTTGTTAAATCTATGCCTTTTTCCCAAGCTGCTTGCACAATGGCCGCGGCTCGGTCCGTCAAACTGCTAACCGCTTGCAGATCGACCCACATTTCTCCGTAGTGTTTCAGAATGTAGGGATCAAGCGTCACATTAGGAGCATTGGAAGTCAACCAGGGTCGTCCTTGAGTGCAAGTATAGTCTTTGGCAGCAGCAAATGCTCCTTCGGCAATACCCAGATAAATATGGGCAAGATTTATTTGCTGCCAAGAAGGTTGCTATAAGTTCCTTGACGCTAATTGGGTAGCCCAAACAAAGGTCGTAACCGCACCCCGATCGCAGTTCCCAAGAGTGCAGCCACAATCCACAGCCAGCCGTGCAAACTGGTAGACGCGATCGCCCCAAAGAAACCACTCACATTGCAACCATAGGCAAGAAATGCACTGTAGCCCATCAGTAAGCCACCTAATATCGCCGCCCCCATAATCTGTTTGGAAGGCCCAAAAGTTGGAGCCCATCGCCCTGCTAACCCTGCCGCTAGCAGTGCTCCTATAACGATTCCACCATTCATCACCGAACTTACATCTGCAAACACGCCATTTGTGAGGGCAGCCTGAGCGTTGGCAGTCTTCCAAAATGGGCTGTTGGTGGAGTCCCACCCCAAAAACGATGCAATCTCAGCCGCCCACAGCGCAAAGCCCCAGGTAATCCGCCAGGGTTGCCCAGACAGGATCAGCGTCAGCCAGTTGAGCAGTGACAGCGCGATCGCACCTGTGAGTAGCGACCAAGGGCCGTAAATTAGCTGAGTTAGCGAGGAGGGGAAAAGCGGAGGGGAAGAAGTTAGGGCAGGAGAAGAAAGAGCTTTTGCAGAAGGGAAAATGCGCTGGAGGGCAACAAACAAAGCAGCGAAAATTGTCAGTTGCAAAACCACTGCCCAAAACCAGCCAAGATTATCTGCCAAAGAAATCGCCGGCAAAGCAGGCAAATTCACCCAAAGCTGTCGGGTTAAGCTGGCTGCAAATGCTCCAATGCAAAATGTCACCAGCGTCACCAGCAGAGTGAGACTACCGGAACCAACGGTATACAAAGTGCCACAGCCGCAGGCTCCCCCAAGCTGCATCCCAATCCCAAACAGGAAGGCACCGATCGCCCCTTGAACGCCTACAGGCGCAACAGCACCCCGCACCGGCTGCCCAAATACTGTTCCGGCTGCCAGAGTCGGCGCAAACAGAACAGTAGCGATCGCCAGCATGATAATTTGTGCGATCGCTCCCCGCGCGTCTCTATGCACAAGTAACTTGCGATAAGCACTGGCAAAGCCAAAGCTAGAATGGTAAAGTGTTAGCCCCAGCAACCCACCAATCAAGAACAATAGGCTTTGCTGCCAACCATAACGATTCAGTGTAATTGTCCCAACAGTAAAAAATGCTAAGGCGATCGCAATTATCAAGCGATGGGAACGAAAAGGAGCCCATAACGGCTCACCAGAAACTGATGAACTCATTTTTACTACTTCTTAGGTGGGTTCTTCGTTTGTTCCGGTGGCGGATCGCAACTGCCTAAAGCGGGTTGACTTAGCTGTACAAAATCAAACCCAAATATTACTGCCACAGTAGCAAAAACAACAAGTGATGAAATCAAAACTTTCATACATTAGACCTTTAAATGTTGAACAGCTTAGCACCAAATAACTAAACTTTTTCCGGTCCAGTTTCAACTGGCAAATTAGACGTACTGTACTCAGTCCAAGAACCGTCGTAGATCCGAACTTTAGGATATCCCAAAAGATGTTTTAGCACGACATACTGTAATGTTGCTTCACGCCCTGTGCTGCATGACACAATCACATCATCTGAAGGCTTAATCTTCTTGTCCGCCAGGATTTTGCGAATCGCATCCAGTGACTTCAACTGATGAGGGTTTTTGAGATAATCCTGAGAGTTCTCGGCTTCCGTAAACGCAGGCCATGGAATATTTTTCGCACCAGGAATGTGCCCATTGCGTACCCAGATATCTTTCTCACCTCGGAATAAATCACCTGGTCTAGGATCGATAAAAACAACACCTGGTTTACCAATTAATTCTCCAACCTGTTGAAGGTTAACGCGAATTGAGGGATTATCTTGAACCGCAAACTGTGTAAACTTGTATTTGGGATATTCCTTAACAACAGGTTGCCCAGAGGCTTTGTATCCTGTATATCCCCCATCTAAAACGGCAATATCTTTTACTCCAGATCGCTCTAGTAAATAGGCAACCATTGTCGCTCCCAAAATATCTCGTGCATCGGAATAAACGAGAACGCGACTGTTACTGCTAACACCAGATCGAGAAAAGAGCGAAGCTAATTTCTGGGTATCCCAATACTGCACGGGCAAAAATCCGTCGGGGCCACGAAATGCAGTATCTGCAATGTGTACTGCGTTTGGAACATGGCCTCCAATATACTCCAGAGGCGCATTTCGCACATCCAAAATTCGCAAATTTGGATCTTTTACGTTGGCTGTTACCCACTTGGGAGAAACAAATTGAATTTTGGCACTGGGGGTTGCAGTCAGCGGTGAAATCGAGAAAAGTGAAACTCCCAGCAAGGTTGCGATCGCTGCTATTACCAAAACAGAGGGCTTGAGGGAGCTTTTCCAGATTCCCCGAAAAAATCTCAACTTCATAACTATAAATCTCCTTAATCAGATGGCATCAACAAGTCAATAACCCAACATTCATTAACGTCAAAAGAAGGCAGGAGGCAGGGGGTAGTTCGTTAGAAACACCCCAGAAATCAAAAATAGCAGTAACCTACGTCTGGCAATGGCAAACCACTTGCTCATGATTGGCCTCCTTAATTCCTTGCTAAATGTCTCGTTTAATTAGGACTTAGGCAGTTTATACTATAAATCGATTGGTTTACCGTAGTATAGCTGAGTTTTATCTTACAGCAAGGCACACTCAAGATCAATGGTTAAAAAGACCAACTCGACTGTTGGTGGTGCTATAGGCAACTCCCTTGCCAATATGGCGATCGCGCTCAATCAGCTTGATTAGCAGGGGGCGGTTAGCTGTTTTAACCGGTGAGTCGCTACTAGAGAACCACTAAAGCCAGCACCGACGGTCGCGCGCTCGTTGTTGGAGTATCAGAAATCATCAATATTGTCGGAACCATATCAACATCAAATAGAAGAGTTCGGCTTGTCAGTATTTTCGGTATTTGAAGTTGTCACAGTCATTAACTGACCGACACCCCAAATCGACGGTGTTTTGCCGATCGCTTGCAGAATAGGGTCGTGGGCTGCCATCACTGCCCTCAAGATGCAAAAGATATCTATAGGAACATTCTAATAACGGTAATAGTGGTAAAATACGGTTTACTTACCGAGATACAGTATTTTAATATTGCTTGCAATCATAATTCAACAATTTGGGAAAATTCAAGCATGAGTCAAGTTCTGCAAGAAGTGCTGTCTGCTAACCGAGAATATGCTGCAAACTTTGATGACAAAGGCAATTTGCCCCTACCTCCGGGTCGTCGCTTTGCCATTCTGACCTGCATGGACGCTCGCCTCGATCCAGCAAAATATGCTGGGCTGGCAGAAGGGGATGCCCATGTCATTCGTAATGCTGGAGGACGGGCAAGCGATGACGCAATTCGATCGCTCGTAATCTCTTACAAGCTATTGGGAACTCGTGAATGGTTGGTTATTCACCATACGGATTGTGGAATGCAACTCTTTACCGACAGCATCATCCGAGAACTATTGACAAACAGCCTGGAAACCGCTGTAATGACGAAAATGGTTGGCGAGATGTAGGGCAGGGTTCAGGTTCGACAGAAGGTGAATTTGTCGATTGGTTAACCTTCAAAGATTTGGCAGAAAGCGTGTTTGTGGATGTCAAACGAATTCGCAACCATCCCCTTGTACCACCAACCATTCCGATTTATGGCTTTATCTACGATGTGAAAACAGGGCAATTGATTGAAGTCCCCAGCGCAACTGAAGTCGGTCGGGCAAGAGTTCCAGCGATCGCGTCATCGTAAGGGAGGAACGCAAAAATGCAGAATGCTTTGCGGTTTTCTCAACTATGAATTAGTGCTTCTCACCCTCTCACCATTATTATTGCAGCTATGACCCATTTGATTGAATACGAAGACGCAAATGATGAAGTACGCGCAGTGTATGACGATATTCGTGCGACACGCAAAACGGAGTATATCAACAACTTTTGGAAAGCGATCGCCAACCATCCGCCTACCCTGCAACGTACCTGGCAGAATGTGAAGGAGGTGATGACGGGTCCGGGAGAACTCGATCCCCTGACCCGCGAGTTAATCTACATTGCTGTCAGCGTTACAAATAATTGCCTATACTGTATTTCATCTCATACAGCCGGAGCGCGAGCCAAGGGAATGGATGATGCCATATTTGGGGAACTGATGGCGATCGTGGCAACCGCAAACGCTACCAATCGACTGGCAAATGGCTATCAAATTCCGGTGGATGAACAATTCAAATTATAAAAGGCGTTCAATCTTAACGACTTATAAACCTTCTCTATGGCAACTGAATTAACAGTAGATGTTTCTCAGATTCCCGTTATCGATATTAGTTCGCTGGTATCGGATAATCGCCTAGATACTGTTGCTAACCAAATCCGACAAGCTTGCTGCGGCACAGGTTTTTTTTACATTGTCGAGCATGGTGTAGACCAAGGCTTGCAAAACCGTTTGGAGCAACTGAGCCGTCAGTTTTTTGCTCAAGATTTAGAAACTAAAATGCAAATTCGGATGGCGCTGGGAGGTCGGGCATGGCGCGGCTACTTTCCGGTGGGAGGTGAACTGACGAATGCTAAACCAGATTTGAAAGAAGGAATTTATTTCGGATCTCAATTGAATCAAACCCATCCGGCTGTTCAAGCCGGTGTTCCCATGCACGGAGCAAACCTGTTTCCAGATATTCCTCTTTTTCGCGAAATAATACTAGAATATCTGGCGGTGATGACTCAACTGGGTCACGCAGTAATGGCTGGAATTGCCCTGAGTTTGAACTTAGAAGCATCTTACTTCCGCGATCGCTATACGACAGATCCCCTGATTTTATTTCGCATCTTCAACTATCCACCACAAAGCAATCCGCAAGGGCAATCCTGGGGAGTGGGAGAGCATACCGATTACGGTTTGCTTACTATAGCAATCCTAAATGATTTTCTAGACCCAGAGGAATCCTAATTAATTTTTTCCGTGCAATTATATTTATGTATTTTGGGGAAATCAAATTTATGTTCGTTAGTAAAAAATTCAAACAAAAATTTCACAATCTTAAAAGACCTACATAAATACCAATACTTTCTTAAAAAGTTTTTAGCCTGTAACCAAATATCTTCAACGGGATTTTGTTGGGGAGCATTTGGAGCAAATAAAATACAAGTAATTGACCACTCATC